>NZ_JBKOUD010000004.1:0-244867 GCF_046765975.1 Shewanella mytili
GGAATAGCAACATGTTCCTGAGTAGCTTTCCTGTAAGTATGTTTTGGCAACTGACAGCTGAATAAACTCAGTGCTTTCATGAGCTTGCCTGCACGGTATCGGCTAAGTGTAATGTCGTGAGACTCATCGTTTGTGATAATGTCTGAGATGGTTCTGGCCCCGGCAGAACCTCCACTCAGTCGATATGCTTCACGTACTAAGCTACGCAGACGGATAGCTTCCGGCGATGGTCGCTTATCGCGCTGTTGCCAGTATTTAAACGTGCTACGGTGGACATCCAGTACCGCACACAAATGATTAACCGAATAACGGCGCTTATTGCTCTGGTTCAGTTTCTCGATTAACGAGAGTGTTTCATGGAGTCCGACATCAACAGAGCAGAAGCCTTTTTTAAAATTTCCTTTTCTAATTCAAGGCGTTCAATTTGCTTCTTTAATTCACGAATTTCGCGTTGCTCAGGCGTCATAAGTGAGGCCTGAGGGGTTTTCCCCGCACGCTCTTCTCGCAATTGTTTAACCCATTTGCCCAGCGTTGAATAACCAACGCCCATCGCTTCAGCCGCTTCTCTATTCGTATAACCCTGATCAACTACCAGTTGTGCTGTTTCCAGTCTGAATTCAGGGCTGAAATTTGGGCCTTGTTTCTTTGTCATTTTGTCACCTAACTTTCTAATGCCGCCATCATAGCAGCTCTAATTAGATGGCCAAATTCAGTATGCCACTACACTTTGCCGTTTTGCTGCTGGACAGTCAGCATCGGCTTATTCGCTACGAAGAACTGTTCTACGGCACCATAGACGCAGCATCGGTATATCCCAGAGAAGTCGTCAAGCTGACGCTCTCTAGGAACGCTGCAGCGGTAATATTCGGGGGGATTACCGTGGCACTAGCGACCATAGATATTCCCGTGCTGGATCATCTCGTGATTGGTCATCTGGATGCTATATCGTTTGCCGAGCGGGGGTGGCTATGAGTGACAAGCAGATAGTCATTAACGCTCAACCCGCAAGACGCTGGCTGCCCGTTACTAGAATGCTGGTGGCAAAACTTATGGCCTTACTTGCAGAGAAA
Source organism: Shewanella mytili (assembly GCF_046765975.1). Taxonomy (NCBI): domain Bacteria; kingdom Pseudomonadati; phylum Pseudomonadota; class Gammaproteobacteria; order Alteromonadales; family Shewanellaceae; genus Shewanella; species Shewanella mytili. The sequence continues at coordinate 1,071 of NZ_JBKOUD010000004.1, forward strand.
CCACCAGCCGCCTCGCAGACAGGCGTCACGCTTAACTTTCGTGACCCTGACAACTCGCCCGAATCGGGTGGTTTTCATCCTGTCGAGATCCGCATAGAGCCCAGTCCTACGAACAGCTATTGGCACATCTGCTACATCACTGACTTTGGCTACTTTGGCCGCCCCTACCCTGAGCTGGTAAAGGATATCGATTTCAACTTCACCACCGGACAGGGGTATCAGGCATTTGTTGGTATTCATCCCCTTAGAAACTTCAGCGGTATCTATCGGATATGGGAAGCCAACTTCCGCAGCTATCTGAACAACGATACGTTCCAGATAACCATCACTTGGGATTAACCCACCAATGCAGCAATAGGCACTGTAAGACCTTTGTGCTGCCTATGAGATAACAAGGAGAACCGTCATTAACGAACTCATGAAGCAGGTCGCTAAAGCCGCACTACTGACCATCGTGCCAATCCTAATCCAAGCATTCGCTGACGCATATCTGTCAGGTGAAGATCCTTGGGTTAATCGCCAACAAGGCCATGACCCAGACGATGAGGAGATTTCCTAAGCCCTCACCGTACAGGTCAATAGACCAAGCCCATGTGACATAGCAAGAACGGACGCTAAAACCGTGTCACATGGGTTCATTTCCGACTTTTGACACGTTTGGTCAGTGAACCTAGACCCTATTGACCAACTAAGGAGAGCCATTATGGCAACCATTGGATATGCCCGAGTATCAACCACAGGACAAAGCCTAGACGCCCAGCTCGCCGCCCTGAGTACATGCGATAAGGTATTTCAGGAGAAAGTCAGCGGCGCTAAGGATGACCGCCCACAGCTCAAGCTGATGCTAGAGTTCGTACGTGAAGGTGATTCAGTCGTCGTCACCAAGTTAGACCGACTGGCAAGGAATACCCGTCACCTTCTGGAAATTGCAGAGTTTCTAGCCACCAAGAAAGTCACAATGAAAATCCAGAACCTAGGGATTGATACTGGTACGCCTACCGGAAAACTAATGCTAACCATGGTGGGGGCAATAGCGACATTTGAACGAGAGTTGATGCTGGAACGGCAAGCTGAAGGAATTGCGCTAGCCAAGCAACGAGGCCACTACAAAGGTCGAGCTGCAACTGCCATGGCCAAGTCTAATGATGTTCTAGAACTAGCCAAACAAAAACTACCTAAAACTGAGATAGCGAAAGAGTTAAACATCAGCGTTTCAAGTGTACAAAGGATATTGAAACAACTGTCGAAAACGAATTAGAAACGAACTGGCAACAGTAGCCTGAACTGTACTACTGTTCGCCTTTTCTCCTCTTGCTTCGCTTTAGCTCTGCAAATGTGACATCAGGCTTATAATCAGCTCTAACCAACGTAGGGCTATGGACAATGAGTTCAGATCCCTTGCGTTTAGTTTGGGCCGTATAGGTCAGCCCGAAAACTTGTGGCTCAAATTCCGAGTAAATACCTAATATTTCAGGAGTATCATCATAAGTAACGATCCAAGGATGTCTTATCCTACGAACGCTTTCAAAAAGCCGATAATGATCATTGTGCTCATAGAAGTTCTGATATAACCCTTTACCTTTTACATAATAAGGCGGGTCAATATTCACTAGGCATTTTCCTTCAATGCTTGGCAAATATTCGTCTATAAACTGAGTGGCATCTAAATTTGTCAGATGGATATCAGGGGCCCGTTCGGCGATTGCCCTAATTTTTTCGATAAGGGCATCTTTAGGATAACGGCAATCAAGCAGATAGTTCCCATTTTGCTCAATCCCGCCGATAACCCCCCCTTTTAGGATTCCAGAACGATTAGTACGATTAAGGAAAAAAGTTGCAAATCCTAGTCTTAATACATCCGTATCGTTAGCATAGATTTCTTTCTGCCTAAACCACTCGTCAATAGTAACGTCCGTTTCTCTGATCAATTCGCAAAGTTCATCTGTGCGGTATAGGACACTGTACCAAAAGGAATGAATTGCGTTATCTAAGTCGTTAATCCAAACTTTGCTTACATGTCCTTCGAGCAATAGATACCACGCGATAGCACAACCGCCAGCGAATGGTTCTACATAGACACCACCATCCAACTCATTGATTTTTATGGTCTCAAGTATGTATGCGGTTAACTTGGACTTCCCACCTGGATATCTGAGCGGTGAATAAAACATCACTTTTCCTTCAAATCAATAAGTTCCGCCAAAAGCGGCGTAAGCATATCCCAGAATCCATTGATAAATCTATGATTGGTTTTGTGCGTTTTAGTGCCATGAACATAATCATTCAGCGTGTTCAAGCTGTGGTCATTGCTATGGGTCAATAGCTCCGCAACGACCTTTTTAGCTTCTCTATCTTGAATATGATCCGATTGAATAAATCTTAGACGTTTTATTAGCGAAACTTCTGGATAAGCACACTTTTCTCTCGCAGCGATATCACTTTCTAGGCCCTTAACTTTAATATATTCATCCACAGATAAATCAAGGAACACCCTTAAACTTGAGGCAGATACGTTTTTATAGCGCTTTACTGGTAACACTTGAAGTTCATTAAATAGAGCTTTCAGCTTGTAACTAGTTACATTTATTGAGTAAAAAGAAGATGCCATCTGGTTGCGATCAGGATTTGCAGTCAACCTTTTTATAATGGCAGATTTTCCCTGCTTTTCTGCGTCACCGTCAGAAGTGGCTTGACCATCAGAAGGCTGTGCGGACTCGCTACTCCCCTCTTCCGCTGGGGTCTTCATCCCCTCTCTTTCCTTATCCGCATCAAATTTCTCAGGAGTGACGATGACACTACTACCATCAGAAGGAAACTTCACTAGCGGCAGTACATTGAATATTTCGTCAAAGCGTTGGTCTATGGTACGGGTATTAATGGGAAATCCTAAAATGTTGTCTGAAGGATTAAGCATGATCTTCAAAAACTGAGCATAGGCGCTATAGAAGCTATTCAATTCCGACTTAATCACCACAGTCATATCTTGAAAATCAAGTCCCCATTTTTCACGAATTAACTTTCGGCTGAACCAACGCTCCAAGATTGTCATACTAATCTTATGGCTATAAACCTGCTCTCTTTCTTCAAGACTTAGCTTTGACGTAATTTCGTTACGGGTCGCAATATTTCTAATGCAGACAAATCGAAGTGCTTCATTAATTTCACCAGGCTTCATCCCTGTAGCGCTAGCTGTTGCATCAATGTCCTCATTCTGCTCCTCATAAGCGTTGAGGATGAAGCGTTGTTGCTGCAAACGTTGCCATTTCTTGAGTAGTGAGCCTGTAGAATGGCGTTGTAGGATGTACCACCGAGTCTCTTCGTATGAAGGGGCAACACACACTTTAATCTTTTCGATGCTATCTCGATCAATCAATCGAGACTGCTCTCGAATAAACCGACTAATTGACTGAGGGGCACTTTCAGGTTTTCTAAGAAGCTTTAAAGCTAAGACTCTGCGATTGCCTTCAGCGACAACAAACCGTCCCTTATCATCCTTCCACACAACTACAGGGTCGAATGATTGAAACCCTCTTTCGGCAATGGACTTGACCAGTGCGATAAATTCATCCCGCTCGGAATTGTCAGACAGCAGATCTTCAACAAAATCATTCAGCGTTTCATGGTTTTCTATTGGATCCAATCTGGGATTATCTATCCAAAGCCTTAGATTGTCGACCGACCGAGGTGTGCGTATTTCCCACCATTTTGAAGCTTCACTCATACTGACTTCCGTTATCTGATATTCCATAATGTAATATATTGAATATTATTGTATTTACCATGTAAATACTGTGATGAATCAAAAATATGTAAGATTTGAAGATTTTGAGCCTTTTACACGAAATATTATGTCCGAGGGGCAGAGCAAGAGTCCTTAATCATCACTTGAGGATGTGCTACACTGTGTGCTACATAACCCACTGTCGGTTCCGAAGGGAAATCAGGTAGTTAGGTAATGGGGGTTTGACATAAGCCGCCTCCACCAAATCAGATAAAAAAGACGTCTCCGGACGTCTTTTTTATTGCCTGTAGCAACGTACAATCAATAACTTACAGTTCAACGACGTTTTATGAGGTCCTACTAATCTTTGATTTTTGGGTACTCCCAAGGGTACACAGCTTTCACTTCGATAATATGGTGTACCCAACATGGCTATCAGTGTAATAGCCCCCAATTAAAACGGACACTCATTAGCAGTGGCAAACTCCGACTGGAGGCTATGAAAATTTTAATGCACGCATTCCCCTGTCAAAAACAAACAGACTTATTGCAATCGCTTCATGATGACAACGGCTAATGCAATCATGCTGAAAATACAGTGGTTATCTGCCCATTAAAATCACGGGAACCTTTATTTGCCGTAAATTATATGATTATGGCAATAAGTACCTGTTTTAAAAATTTATTCTGAACATAAAAACAGTATGTGGCTCGCGTAATCTTAAAAAATGACTACGCTTTTATCGGTATAAATAATTTATCTGACAAAGGATGGGGTCACTTATGTCTTACACGCAATTTCTGACACTGTTGCTATGCACTGTACTGATGGTATTTTCACCTACGGCAAAGTCCGACACTTACCCGGTTACCTCATCATCGTGTAACGGTGCGAACTCCATATCGGAAGCCATTGCCATGGCCAATGCCAATCCCGGGGTGGACACCATTGAGATTGAAGGCGGGCTTTCCATTTATGGCTGTGATGGCGCCGATACACCAAATCCTTTCCATCTGGAAATTACCGACTCTGTAAAAATCAATGGCAATTTTGCACGTTTTTATGGCCAAAATGAATGGCTATCTGCCGGTGATATACTCAGTCCTATTAACGCAGATACAGAAGATTGCCCTAGGGGGATCATTATCGGTGAAAGTCGTGGGCTATTTCAGATTGGCGCTTACGAGCAGGATAACAGTGGAATTAACGTTGAAATATTTGATCTTTTTCTCAGTAAGTTCTCAATGATTGCCGAGGTGGAGGATAATGCAACATTGCAGATGACGCGGGTTTTTGCAGATCATATTACCAGCCTTTATGCCTGTTCTAGGCCTGCGGTATTGGCCAAACCCGGAGCCGATGTCACGCTGACGAATTCAAGAATTCAAATCGCCAAGTTATGGAGTCCATTACCGCCGTTAGTGGTGGGGCTACTGCAAAACACGGGGCCCAGTGCTGTTAAAGCATCCACCCTGACCATTAACAATTCGTTGTTTGATAATAACTTCCAAAAAGCGGCCATTGCCTGGAGCGGTGATGTCAACATTACCTCCAGCCAATTCCATAACAGCGGCGGGCTATTTTTACGTGACGGTAGTTTTACCTTTAACAACTCTGTGTTATATCAGGAAGGCCGGATAAATGGCAGAGACCGGGATTGGGTATATGTGGATAACGGCACACTGGCGGTGTCTGCCTCCACGATTTCTTTTGGGCACACCAGCTGTGACAAGACATTGTTCGAAAGCACCTGTGTCAATGAAAACTGGCCTTGGGGAGATTTTACCTATCGTTCGCCCATCATGGCATTTAATGATGGGGCAATCGTTTTTGTATCATCCATTGTTCAAGTTCGCCTGCCAAACTATGGGGAAGAGCAACAACCCCTGCTCACGGCGTATGACAGTTCTTCAATATTCGCCGATGAATATACCTTCATCCAGCCTACTAACCTACAAACGGCGGAAGCGCTAAAAACCCTCACTCAACAGCCCAACTTGATTACGACTTCCCAAGCCATGCCTACGGTCACCAATGTGGTGGAACTGCTCTTTTCTGAAGCACCACAGAATATCACACCGCTATTGGGCGATGGCGTAACCTTAGGACCATTGATTGATATTGTGCCCAATGCCGCCAATGGTGAGACCAATGAATTAGTGGACATCAAGGGTAATCCTATTGAAAACGATGTGCTGGGAAATGCCCGTTATGATGAAAATGGCCGTCGTAATGCAGGTGCCATCCAGACTCATACGGCGCCGTATTTAACGCTGCTCAATATTGCCGATACGGAAGCCACATTATCCTGGACCACGCCCCGCGCCTTGGCGTCAGGTGACGCCACCCATTATGACGTGTGCTTTGCTCTGCTGACAGCCATGCCTCACGCACCACAGGATGGTACCTGCCCCGGTACGCTTGACACCATGGGCACCACACCAACCAATAGCGGCTCAATACGTGGCCTAGTCAACGGTACCCCATATGCTGTTGTTGTCAGGGTGGTTAATAGCACCAATGTGGGCCCGTGGAGCAATTTGGTAGAGGTAACCTCCTATGGCGAGCTTGCTGCACCCGCCCCCAGCGCCGTGCCCGGCGACCACCAGGTTGATGTGTTCTGGGCACCGGTAGATGGTAAAGGCCGAACCATTGCGCGCTATATTGTCAGTTGGAAAAAACTCAACGGTGATGGGCATCAGGATGCATTAACGGTTAACGTGGATGCATCAGGTTATCCTGACCCCAACACCAGCAGCAAACCCGGATTCATCCAGCTCAATATTACGGATTTTGCCGCAGATGATTTCAATGATTATGAGTTCAGTGTTATTGCCCAAACCATCGATGGCACCAGCAGCCCGGCCGGAAACGTGATTGCTGGGCCATGCAAACCTATCATGCTGAACAAAAACGGGGGCAGCATGACGCTCCCCATCTTGTGCTTGCTGTTACTCATTGCAGGTTGTCGCCAACGGCGCCAACAATAAGCGCCATGGCTACCGGCTCAGGCCCCGTAGCCTTTTGATTTAGCCTTCTAATTTAACCCTGTAATTTACCCAGCATTGGCGCTGGGTAAATTCATCATGGCTCTCGAGATTGCTTGCCCCACAAATGAAAATCCCCGTTGTCATGAAGTGCAACGAAGCTCCCCATCTCCCACTCAACAAACCATGTGCGCACCTGAAAATGCGGTGGTTATGTTGGCCTTGCCATCCCTGACGCCTGTAAATTTTGTGAATTTTATCACTAACCTTAACCAAAATTTAATGTTAATATGCTCAAAACCTAATGATAATCGTTCTCATTTTTAATATTAAAGGTATTGGCATCATGAATAAGATGTTTTTATTGAGCATTATTGCCTCATTCGTTTCCGGTAATCTGCAAGCACAAACGTTACCCGATAATGACAAGCACAACCAAACGCCCGCTGCCAACATTGAAAAAATTACCGTAACCGGTGTAAAACAGCGCCTTGAGCAAGCCGGGACATTAGCCAATACCATTGTGAAAACCGAGGTTGTCAGCGCGTTATCCATTGAAAACAAGAACGCGGTAAACCTTACTGAAGCCATCGACAGTTCTCCAGGTGTCAAGGTATCCAATGAATGCTCCATGTGTGGCGTTAAACGGGTCATGCTCAACGGCATGAAAGGTGAACAAACCACCATTTTGGTTGACGGCTTGCCCACTCAAACCATGGTCTCCGGTTTTTATGCGGTTGATGCCATTCCCACTACCGGCATTGAGCGCATTGAGGTGGCCCGCGGCGCAGGAGCGTCACTGGTGGCACCAGAAGCCATTGGTGGCGTTATCAATATTGTCAGTTATGAGCCCACGGAAAACGGCGTATCCGTTGACCTGTCCATGGGGGAAAACGGTTATCGCAAAGCAGGCTTTTTGGGCAAAGGGGTCAGTGAAGACGGCATGACCCGCGCCACCTTGATTGCCCAATACGATTATCGCGATCAATACGATGCGGATGACAATAACGTCAACGAATCCCCCATGCAGGATAACCGCAACTTTACCGCCCGGGTGTCCCATGATATCGGCATGAGCGACAACCTGGCCCTGCGGGTGGCCAATGTCAGCTCTGAAGTGTTTGGCGGCCCCATGCTGGGCGCTGACTTTGCTGACGGCACGGCCCACAGCATTGGCGGAGTGTTACGCAGTTTTGCTGACAATGGCAGCGAAAACACCGCCCTGTTTGATGGTCAGGATGTACGCAACCGCTTTACCGGCAATGCCTGGGAAACCACCGAGTGGATCAAAACCAAGCGCAATGAAGCATCCTTAAGCTGGTTGCGGGAATGGAACGAACGGCTCAACTCTCACATGTCAGTGAGCTATGCGGATCATAAGCAGGATTCTTTTTACGAAGGCTTTGATTATTCGAATAAAGATACCATGCTGTTTTATGATGCCCGAGTGAACTATACCCTCACCGATGACCATCTGGTGACCTTGGGCGCGGATTACCGTACCGAAGAGATGCGCTCATACTCCAATGCCGGATCCATCAATCCTGATTATATTGCCGACTCCTTTGATTATGATGTCTCCGGCATTTACCTGCAGGATACCTGGCGCGCCATGGACAATATGGAAGTGTCGCTTGCCCTGCGGCTGGACAAGGTAAAGGCGGATTTTACCGATCCGCAAAAACCCGGCACCGAGCTGGATGAAAGCATCATCTCACCACGGGTGGATATCCGTTATCACCACAATGATCAGTGGACATCCAGACTGTCTGCCGGACGCGGTTACCGGGCGCCATTGTCATTTTTCGAATCTGACCACGGCATTCTGGACAGCTCCCTGGGGTTTGAAATCGATATTGACTCGCTGGAGCGCTCCAAATCAGCCAATTACTCCCTGAACTTCGAAGGCGACGCCCTCACCGCCACCGGCTCCATTGCCTGGACCAGCGTGGCCAACCTAGCCTCGCTGACCACCGACAGCAACGGCATTCCATTACTGACCCAGATGGATGAAGATGCCAGCGTTGTGGCATCGGATCTGGCGCTTGGCTATCAGCTACTGGACAACCTGACACTCAATTTAACCCTGGAAAACTTTAACTACGACGACACGTTCAAATCCTCTTATGCCATTGCGCCGGTAGAACAGCGGGTGACCTTTGCCGTGGACTGGGACGTGGCAGGTTGGGACATTTACAGCAGCCTGGTATGGATTGGCAGCCGTGACTTGAATGACTTTGGTTATGAAGGCTATAACCGGCTGCTGGCAGACGGCAGCGTGGACCCGACATCGAAAAAATCCACCGATGCCCCCTCATACTACACGTTGGATATTAAAGCCACTTACCATCTTAGCGACACCATGTCGCTGTATGTCGGGGCTTCCAACTTGCTGGATTACACCCAGGTTAACGATAGCGACAGCCCGTTATTCTACGACGGCGACGGCAATTTTGACGTGGCTTACATCTATGGCCCGTTACGTGGCAGAGAAGCCTACATCGGCCTGAAAATGGACTTTTAATCACCATGAATCGAGTCATCCGGTTACTGCTGCTCAGCGTCGGGATTAGCGTTTTCCCGGCACTGGCAGCCCCGCAACAAGCCGAGTACCTACTGCAGGATTTGCGCGGTCAGCACCATACCTCCCTGGCAACCTTGCCGGGGAATACGGTGGCAGTGATGTTCTTTAAACCCGATTGTCCCTGGTGTCACAAACAGGCAAAAGCATTGGACAAGTTGCATCAACAATGCGCTTTTATTCATCCGGTGGCATTAGGGGTCAATGGCAATAAGCTGGCACTGAAAAAGGCGCTCTTTAACCTGCAATTTCCCTATCCGGGTTATATGGCGCCAAGAAACCTGATTGCGGATTTGGGCGGAATACCGGCAACGCCCATTACCTTGTTGCTGCAACAAGGTAACGTGATTGCAGCGTTTCGCGGTTTTACCCCGGCCGAAACGCTAGCCGAGCAGTTGGCCTGTAACCACGAACACCCGGGAGCATTGCCAAGACAACATCACCAGCATCATGGTTAGCGGCACCCGCTTGGCAAGACCCAATATGGTGTTGGCATGAAGTGGCAAAAACAAAGCGCCCGGCATAAGCCGGGCGCTTTTTCAATAACGACTGCTAATAACAACGGTTTGATGACAAACTCATCATAACAATGAATGATGATGCCTTATCTCAACATCAAGCGCTGTTTATCGTAAGCATCATCCCTTGGGGGCCGGAGGCTCCACCAATCCGGTTTGGGCTTGTGCCAAAGTGCCGGCAATGTTGATGGCCAGTTTAAGTTGCCCTGTTGCATCCCCCAACTTTTCCAGGCTCCCTGGTGTAAACAGGTATTGCCCGGCCGTTTCGGTAGCAGCCAACGTACCGCTACAGTCATTGCCTTCACTGCAGGTAAAACGCACGCCGTTATGCCAGGGAATGGAAAATGCGGAAACCTGCTCCTCTGGGAAATTCAGGTACATCACCGAATAATTGGCACCTGCATCGGTCACGGCCACCCCGGCATCAGTGCTGAGCGAGAAGGTAATGGCCTTGGTGACCGCATCCACACCGTCCACGCTCACCTTCAGACTGGTGGCATCGTTAATGGAAACGTAAGTCGGCTCAGGTGTTGGCGGGGTCACCGCACTGTTATCATCATCCGAACCACCGCAGCCCCCCAGCGCCAACAGCGCTGTCATCACAATCAGACCTTGGTATTTCATCACAGCCTCCTAGTGGCAGTCGCTGCAAGTGAAATCAGCATGGGCACCTGTCAGGCCAGAAGATACATCATGCTCGCTATGGCATGTCTGGCATTCCATTTGAGAGTTAACATCGGTACCGAAATAAACATCCGGCTCACGTTTGGTACTGCCATGACACTCGGCACAATCCGCATTGCCTGCTGCAGCGGTAGCCACATCCAAGGCGTTATCCATGGCTTTGTTGAGGAAATCCACAGTGACGTAGGCAATTTCTGCTGTCACCTGGGCACAACGTTCCAGTTTGGCCTTGTGACCGGTACCATACTCGCTGGCTTTGGACCATAGCGTTACGGATGTATGGCACAGTACGGATTTGGCTACAGACTGACCGATTTTGTCAGGTGTTAACAACTCACCGGCATCATCAGTACGGGTAGGCGCCCCGATGGCTGTCAAAAACGCGGCATCACCCCGAGGCATGGAGGCGCTTTCATAGTAATGGTAAACCGAGCGGATCACTTTTGTACGATCAACCCCGGCCAGCATGTTCACGGCCATGGCTGCCGCATTCAAGCAGCCGCATAAAGAGCCCACACCCGCGACACCACCACCACCATATACGGTCATGTTGGTAGGAATTGCGGCAAAATTGCAGGCATCTTCATGGCCTTGCGCTGCCAATTCCTTGATGATGGCATCAAATACCCCATACATGCAGCCACCACGACCGTAGCCTTCATAAGCGCGTTTAGCTACTGCCATGGGATCAACTTTAACGTAGGTCAGCAGATTTGCCCCCAAATCGCCACCATCACTACCTACGCCAATCGCATTATCCCCTGGGCAAGTTTCTGCCGCCATTGCGGTTGCCATGATGCCCCCACCAGCAGCAACACCAACTAAGCCGATAATCTGCCCCATCGCCTGACGTCGATTTACGTTCATGTTCATCACCCCACATTTTGTTATTCTACATATTGCAATTTACACTTTGTAAAATGCCAATTTAAGATAATTAAAACTATTTAAATCAACCACTTAATGGCAAAATTAGGTTAGATGGTTTACGGCAGGGTAAATGTGATCGGCCACGAGTTATTCACATTTCATTAAAATTTTCTTTAGGAGTTTTTTTTCATGTAGGGAAAATAATTGCGATGCCCGTGGTGTTTTTGGTCATAAAATGCGCCAGTTCACATAACCTCTGCATCGCCAAGCAAGCCTGCCTGTGACGTGTAACAAGGTAGTTAAGCAAATGATGTTTTCTTGAAAGTGAAAATCATGATGTGACAACGCCAATCGCATTGTCTGATGGATAATGGCAAAACACCCGAGCATGGCGCGATGGGAACCGACATGGCCACAAGGGCGTTGCCCCGGCACGGCCAGTCAATCATGGATAACCATCGTTACACGTTTAATGGCCGACATTCGCTGCGCTTACCGCAAGGGGCGGCTTAATGTTTGTTCGGGCGATCGGCAATGGCATCTGTCACCGCAAACAGCACCCCTGAAATCACAAACGCCAAATGGATCCCCACCTTCCAGCCGAGCTCTGCATGACTCAGCTCGCCTGCCGCCACAAACGCCTTTAACAGCTCTACCGCTGAAATGGCCACAATGGCGCCAATCAGTTTGAGTTTAAGATCGGAAAATCCCACCTTGCCCATCCATGCAGGACGGTCTTCATGATCATCCACCGACATTTTGGATACAAAATTCTCATAGCCGCTAAAGGCGATGATAAGTAACAAACTCGCCAGCAAGGCGGTGTCCACCAGCGTCAGTATGCTCACGATGGACTCCTCCGGGGTGCCGCTTAAAATGCCCGCCAGCAAAAAATACAGCTCCTTGCAAAATTTCAGCAGCAAGGCAAACACCGCCAGCATCAACCCCACGAAAAAAGGGGCCAACAGCCACCGCGATCGAAACAACCAGTTTTCCAGTATCCGTTCAAACTTGGACATAAACCCCTACCCTCACAAAAGGCGCCGTTATAACAGGCAAAATCATTACCTATTTACGGGCTTTCGGCAACTGCTGCATTCATGCCTCTTATCTGCAATCATCTGGCCACAACCACTCAGGATTGCACAAAACAACAGCAAATCCTTGCGGGGCATTTGCTTTGCCATACACAGCCCTTTATTGTCTATACACCATGCCTGAATGATGATTAACAAGGATGCTTTCATGGCTACCGCCGTCCTTAACGCCTCACAATTGTACCGCCATGCCGACCTCAGCTTGCTGGAGGACTGCAAAACCACCCGGGATTTAGCCCCCCTTGACGATATTATCGGGCAACAGCGGGCACAAAGTGCCGTTGAGTTTGCCATGTCCATTCGTGACAAGGGCTACAACATTTTTGCCATCGGCCGCAGTGGTCTGGGCAAGCGCACCATGATGCTGCGTTATCTCAAGCGTCATCCCCAACAGCAAACCTTGAGTGACTGGTGCTATGTGGCCAATTTTGACGAGCCCCGCACGCCACAGGTCTTGGCATTGCCTGCCGGAAGCGGTGCCCAGTTTAAAAAGGAAGTGGAAAAAACCGTGCTCAGGTTAGTCAAGGCGCTGCCGCTGGCCTTTGACAACGAAGTGTATTACCGCCGGGCAGACAAGCTGAAAACCCAGCTGGCCCAGCGACAAGAAGCCACCTTGGCTGAACTGGCAACCGAAGCCAAAGAAAAACATGTCCGCCTGACCATTAATCCCGATGGCGATTACCAACTGACGGCCCTTAACGGTGAAGAACCCCATACCGAAGAAAGCTATGCCGCCTTGCCGGAGTCTGAACGCCAGCAATTTGATGACAGCATTCGCCATCTGGAATCCCGCCTGCGGGGCATTGTTCGGCAACTCACCGAGTGGGAAGAGGAGTTCAGTACCAAACAGCAACAGCATGACGAACAGGTGGCCCGGGAGGTGTTAGGCCATTTTTTCAAGCCGCTCAAGGATGAATACCGCACCATTGCGGAAGTCCGCAATTTTTTAAGCGCCATGCAAAAAGACATGCTGAGGAATCTGGATATCTTTTTGGAGCAAAGTGAAGACCAACTGGGGCTGGCCTACGCGTCACTGGAGAAAAAAATGCCCCGGCGTTACCAGGTAAACCTGCTGGTAACCCAAGACAGCCAAGCGGCGCAATTCCCGGTGGTGGTGGAAGAAAACCCCACTTATCACGGCCTGTTTGGCTATGTGGAAAACGCCACCTTTCGCGGCACCGTTTTTACCGATTTCTCGCTGATCCGCGCCGGCAGCCTGCACCATGCCAATGGCGGGGTACTGCTGATGGATGCCATCAAGGTGCTCGAGCGCCCTTATGTGTGGGACGGCCTGAAACGGGCGCTGCGCTCCCGCACGCTGGATTTGAACTCACTGGAGCGCCAGGTGTCGCTGTCAGGTACCGTTTCCCTGGAACCCCAGCCCATTGCGCTGGATGTGAAAATCGTCTTGTTTGGGGATTACCAGACTTACCAGCTACTGCAGTATTACGACCCTGACTTTTGCGAGCTTTTCAGGGTTACCGCGGATTTTGAAGACACCATGCCCCGCAGCGCCCAGGTGGAAGGGTCATATGCACGGTTTATTGCCTCCATTGTGCATGACAACCAATTGCTGCCCTGCGACAACAGCGCCATTGCCCGCATTATTGAGTACAGCTCCCGTCAGGCGGACGATCAAACCCTGTTATCCCTGCATTCTGCCAACGTGGCCAATTTGCTGCGAGAAAGCCATTACTGCGCCAAATCGGCCAACGCCAGAACCATCCGGGCCATCCATGTGGAACAGGCACTCAACCAACAGGAACAGCGGGTGTCGAAACTGCGGGATCAGCTCATGCAGGGCTTTAGCAACGGCACCAACCTCCTTAACGTGAAAGGAAGTGCCGTGGGACAGATTAATGCGCTGTCAGTGATTGCCACCAGCGATCATCAATTCGGCATGCCAAACCGCATTACCGCCAGCACCAGCTTTGGTAAGGGTGAAGTGCTGGATATTGAACATAAAGCCCGCTTGGGGGGCAAAATCCACTCCAAAGGGGTGTGGATTTTATCGGCTTTCATCAATAACCTGCTGGGAAAAACCCAGGCCATACCGTTGACCATCTCACTCACGTTTGAGCAATCCTATTCCTCCGTGGATGGCGACAGCGCTTCCATGGCGGAATGCTGCGCCATTTTGTCAGCCATAAGCAATATGCCCATTCGCCAGGATATCGCCATTACCGGCTCCATGAATCAATTTGGCGAAGCCCAGCCCATTGGCGGGGTGAATGAAAAAATAGAAGGCTTTTTTGATGTGTGCCAGCTCAAGGGGCGCAAGCATACCCAAGGGGTGATTATTCCCGCCAGTAACGTGAATAACCTGATGCTGAAAAAAGCCGTGGTGGATGCAGTAGCCAAAGGCAAGTTCCACATCTGGAGTGTGGAACATGTAAGCGATGCCTTGAGCATTCTGTGTGACATGGAAGCCGGCCACGCCGACAAACGGGGACACTTTCCGTTACACAGCGTATTGGGTACAGCCGCAGCCAATCTTGCTATACTTCGCGATAACGACAAAGGTTAATCTGGCGGAGTGTGGTTATGAAGGGCAGGCTCTCATTGATAGCATTACTGCTATTGACCACACTTAACGCCCCGTTGCCAGCAGTGGCGAAAAAGCCCCTGCCCTCGGTGGCGTCTGTCACCAATGATGCCTGGCCGCCTTTTGTCAGCGCTGATGGCAACAGCGGCCTGGCGCTGGAAATCATCGCCACGGCACTTGCCAGCCAGGGCGTGCACCTGCAAGTGATTATCAAGCCCTGGGCGCGGGCAATAAAGGATGTTGCCGATGGCAAAACAGACTTGCTGCTCGCCGCCTGGCACTCCCCTGACCGGCAACAACAGTTGTTGTTTTCCAACCCCTACCTACAAAACCGGCTGCGGTTTATCAAACGCTCTGATGATCCTTTTGAATATCGCGATTTGGCATCACTCAAGGGCAAGCGCATTGGCGTTATCCGGGACTACAGTTATACCGGAGCGTTTGCTGACAGCCATGATTTCATCCGCGAGCCCCATCAGAACCTGCGGGGCAATTTGCGCATGCTGGCAGCCAAGCGACTGGATTTGACGCTGGAAGACGAGATTGTGGCCAGCTACCATTTTTATCAGCTTAAGCTTGCGGATCATTATCAATTTACCGGGCCGCCACTCACGGTACAAAATCTGTATATTGCTGCCGGGCGCAATAACCCTGACGGCAAAGTCTTAATCGATGCTTTCAATGACGGCCTCAAACTGATGATGGAAGACGGCCGTTATGAGCAAATTCTGGCGCATTATGGCGCCATGCTGCAATCCACCCAAATGCCGCAAATCATCCGGCCAACGCCCGCCGCACTGATGAGCCCGCCGCGGCCATGGTCCCCGGCATATCAATACGCGCTTATCTGGCGTCATCCACTTTATGGCTTAATGCCACACATTCACCAGAGCTAACATTGCCTCACCTTTAGGTGCCGTCATTACCCAGTGCAGTCTCTGTTACGAGGCATGAAAACCAATGCGAAAGCCACCCCAATGCCGACCGTTCACATAAATGGGCACAGACAGATCATGCATGACCTCTCCGGTATCGCGCTTATAAGTTTGCAAGAGCATCGCCTCGGTATGCTGACCGCAACGGCTGCCGGTGGCATCATCGAATATGCGCTTGCTGCGATTATGCAACGTGTCATGGGCTTCATCCCCGGTCAGCGGCTGGCTAAAGCGCTGGTTGTGGGTAGGGAAATAGCCTTTCCTGTCTACCGCGCCGGCATACACCACCTGTTCGTATTTTGCCAATATGGGTTCCTGAACCGCGGGAAACGTGGCATCGGTGTAATGGTCAAATGCCGTGGCATATTTTGCCGGCACCACCTTTCCCATACGCTGATAACGGGGCGCAAACAGTTGCTCTTGGGTGAATTTGCCGGTGGCCAGTCCCTGAGCCAATAACTCGCCGCAGGCATGGGCGGCTTGCTGCGCTTCAGCGAGAACCTGTTGCTCAAAGGTGCCGGTATCCCAGTGCCGCAAGGCCAGGAAAATGCCTTCGGTGGTTTTTGAAAACTCGAACGCCTGCAGGCTTATCTGCTGGCTGCGTTGCCCGGTTTCAGCCAACGCATCACTGATTTTGACAATGGCGGCGGATATTTCACCGGTGCTGTCGCGATATTCCCGCAACGCCGTTTCAATTTGCGCCAAGGCCTGGGTTGATTGAGCTACACCGTTGGCAATGCCGTCAAAACGCTGCTCCAGCGTTGATACCATGCTGACCGTGGTAGCGGTGCCCTGTACCACGGTTTGCATCAAGGCGGAGGTTTGCTCGCTATCCTGGCGGATTTGCCCCAACATGCGGCCAATGTCCTGGGTGGCATCGGCCGTTTTTGCCGCCAGACTGCGCACTTCATCTGCCACTACCGCAAACCCTCGCCCGGCCTCTCCCGCCCGCGCCGCCTCAATGGCGGCATTCAGTGCCAATAAATTGGTTTGCGCTGCAACACTGTCGATTACCTCGGTGATCTGGCCAATGGCATCAGCCTGTTGTTGCAACTGCATCACTTTGTCGGCCGCACTGTCCACATCATGGCTCAGGGTGTTGATGGCAGCCACGCCGGATAACGCATGCTGACGTCCTTCCAGACTGAGCTGCTGTGCATGCTCGGCCTGCAACAATACTGCCTCGGCATGTTCACTGAGCGTTACCGTGGTGGCCGAAAGCTGATTGGCTGCAACGGCTATCTGGCTGGCGGCCTCACCGCAACCCTCGATGTTATGCTGCAATCCATCCACCAAATGGGACACTTCAGCGCCGCCAATGGCAATGCGACTGGCATCTTTGGCCACCCGCTGTAATGCCTGCTGCTGTATGGCATTATCCTGGACGTCAGTCGTTGCAGCCGCCTCAGGGCGCAATTGCCAATACAGCAAGCACAGGGCCAGCAACAGCAGCAAAGTGCCCAATAATGGCCACATGAAACCTTCGCGAAAGAATAACAGCCCTGCCGCCAACAAAAAGATGCCACAGGTGATACCGGCAATAAACGGCCAAGGACGTTGCATGGTTGGCATATATTCCCCTGAAATATTTGATGAACATGAGACTTGTTATTGATATTTCAGCTTAAACCACACAGCAATGAGTTGCCTGAAAATTCCTTATTAGACTTTCGCTAAAGATGGGGGATGGTAAAGGAAACCGCAAAACGCTCACGGGCGGGCGCATTGCATGCTGCGGCGCAAAAAAAAGGCCGCTTAGCGGCCTTTTCCCATGACGGTACAAGGATTATTTGGACAGATCCATTTCCTGAATGATTTCATGGGCAATGGATGGGGTGGTGCACTCGGGCTTTTCATGCAAATCAGCTTTCAGTTGGCCTTTTCTGTGCTTGAGCGCGGTTTCCAGTTTTTTTAGCGCCACGGCAATGGCCGGATACATCACTTCATCGCTGCCGGCAGCGGCAACAGCCACCCCTTCATAGTTGGTGCGAATGTCTACCTGATACTGGCCATGCTCCTTGGCAATAATCACATCGAATCCAATAAGCCCAGGAAAGTGTTTGATAATTTTAGAAAACTTTTCTTCCACATGAGCGCGTACAGAGGGGGTTACTTCAACATGATGACCTGAAATTTGAATTTTCATATGTCTTTCCCTTTTCCATTGACTGACTATAGAGCTTGGGGCTTTTATATAAAAACACAAGAGCCCATTGCCAATAAAATCGACAATGGGCTCAGTAAATCGCGCCGTTCGCGCAAAATATCACCAAATCATTAATTGCGTTGTACGCTTTGGTTCCAGAATTGCTCGGACAGGTGGCGGGTTTTCACTGACAACCGGCTCACCTGTTCACTGCGTTCCACCGCGTGCTGGGTTTGCTGGCTGCTTTCTTTGGCCAAATCACTGATCAGCACAATGGAGCGGTTGATTTCTTCGGCCACCAGTGTTTGTTGCTGCAATGCAGCGGCATTGGCTTCACTCATTTCACCAAGGCGATTAATGGAATGCTTCAAGGCTTCAAATGCCTGATTGGCTTCTTCTGCCAGTTCCACCGAACGCTGGGCTTCGGTTTCGCCAGCCTTTATCTGATGGCCGGCATTGACGGTGGTTTGCTGAAACTGCTTGATGATGTTTTCAATGTGGCTGGTGGACTCACTGGTACGGCTGGCAAGATGGCGCACTTCATCCGCCACCACGGCAAATCCCCGGCCGGCCTCACCGGCGCGGGCAGCCTCAATGGCGGCATTCAATGCCAGCAAATTGGTTTGATCCGCAATGGCGTGAATGACATCCAGCACCTCGCTAATGGCCGCGCTGTCTTTTTGAATGGAAGCCACCAGCTCGGCAAAGTCATGTACCCGCTGATTCACGTCACCAATGGCGGCAACCACTTTTTGCAAACTGTCGTGACCGGTTTGCGTGGCCTGTAAACTGGCGCTCATCTCCGTGGTGGCATTTTGCACATTATTGCCAACCTCGTTGAAACTGGCCGCCATTTCTGACATGGCCGCGCCCGCCTGCCGGGTTTGTTCGCTTTGCCCTTCTGCCCGCTCCGCATTGGAATAAAGGGTCTGTTTCAAATTGCAGCTTTCTTCGCTGATAACCAGCGCCGAGTCGGCCATGCGGCCAATCACGCCCCCGGTTTCCTCCACCAGATAGGTCATGGCCATGTGCAATTGTCCCAGCTCGTCCTGGCGGCCACAATACACGGCGCGAGCCAAAGGATCGTCAATCACCTTGCGGGATTTTTGCACCAGCGCCGTAAAGGGCGCAAGTAACCACTGACTGAGCAACAGCCATAACACCACGGCCACGACCACGGCCAACCAGGGGGAAAACCATGCTGCAGCAGCGCCAGCCAAAATACTGCAGATACCGGATAACTGCAGGCTGCGAACCAACCCCAACCGGGCAGGACGCAGCTGTTTGGGTGTTTTGCCCGCATTCATTTGCTGATAAATGTCGCTGGCGGCGGCCACCTGCTCCCGGCTGGCGCTATGGCGTACCGACTGGAACTCGTGGAGTTTGCCGTTTTCCAGCACCGGGGCCACGTAAGCGTTTACCCAATAGTGGCTACCACTTTTACTGCGGTTTTTTACAATGCCCATCCACGGTTTGCCAGATTTGATCCGCGTCCAGAGGCTTTCAAAAGCGGCCGGCGGCATATCCGGATGGCGCACGATGTTATGGGGCTGACCACATAACTCCTGCTCGCTGAATTCACTGATAGCCACAAAATCCTGATTCACGTATTTAATGGTGCCGTTCAGATCTGTGGTGGATAGAAGAATGCTGGTATCGGAAAGTTGTTTTTCTTGCTGAGTGACGGGTTGATTTACACGCATCTGCAGATATCTCCTGAAGATGTTTCTGCTATCGCTGTTATATGCCGCGTGATGCTACAACAGTAACAGTTTGCTGGGCCCAGTAGGAAGCGCTCACAGTAGCAGTTATGTGATTCAGCGCAATCATTAATGCCCAGAAATGCAACGTGCGTTACAGATTTTATGGTGCAATATTTTGCCGGTCACTCTTGACAGCAAACAGGAGATAATGGCAGGCAAGTGTTTGATATTTATATCAAGATAAAGTGAAGTAAATGAAACAAAAAAACACCACAGCCGCCGGCCCGTGGTGTTTTTCAGATGGCAGTCATGGCAACGACCATGCTTCAAGAAACTTCGCACCGCTCACAGCCAAGCCCCTTGCCCGTATGCCGTACAGTTATTTGCAACGTTTCCCTTTGCAGGGTTTGGCGTCATTGCTGGGACTGCCACCATTGTTATTGGCAGTACAGCCATTAAGCGCCAGATAATCCACTGCCGCTTTGGCCTGCACCAGACCAAAGCCGGTGTAATTGTCCCGGCCAGCGCTGTCCAAATCCTCTGCGGTCAGCTGTAATGCATGACGGATTTGCTCGTTGGAACACTGGGGAAAGTGGCTCCAGACCAAAGCCGCTACGCCAGCCACATGAGGGGTTGCCATGGAGGTGCCATCAAAATAGGCGTAATTCCCAGGGCCGATGTTCACCGATGCCTCATCACCCACCTGGCTCAGCATGGCGGCGCCGACAGCATCGCTCACCCCCACAGACAAAATGGCCGTGCTGACATCATTTAGGGTGCCATTCAATGCGCCTGCAGTGTTGTTATAAATAATGGCCGCCACCCCGCCACTGTTTTCACAGCTCAGCACTTTATCGGCAAAAGTGATGTTGCCACGGGCAATCAAACAGATTTTCCCGGCAGCATCACACAGGTTTTCACCGGTACCGCAATTGACCAAGGTACCCACAGCACTCCCCTGGGGTGAGCCTGTCATGGCAATGGCTTCATAGCCGCTGCCAGCCACCAAGGCTGAGGCCTCTTCAGCACTGCCCATGGGCACAGATGAGCGTACGCCCACACCGGGTGCGGCCAATTCCACCTGGCTGTTATATTGAGAAAAATCTGCGTGCTGCTTGTGTTCATCAACGGCGGCAACCGACACTACCGAGCTGTAAGAGGCAGGATAAGAATAACGGCTGTTGCCATCGTTGCCAGCGGCGGCAATACTCAAAATTCCCGCGGTTTGCGCGGCACTGAAAGCGGCATCTTCGGTACGGCTTTTACTGCTGCCCCCCAAGCTCATGTTGATCACCTTGGCACCTGCCGCCTCACAGGCATCAAGCGCGGCCACCAGCCCGGAGGAGTATCCCCAACCATCAGCATTGAACACCTTGACGATATGCAAATTGAGATTGCCGTTGGGATTCACGCCGATAACACCCACATTATTGTTCAACGCCGCAATGGTGCCCGCCACATGGGTGCCATGATGGTTTTCATCGGTGAACCAATCTCCGGTACCGATATCATTGGTGCCATCCACCATGTTGCCGCTGAGATCCTCATGGGCCAGATCATAGCCGGAGTCGATAATGCACACCTTGGTGTTGCCGGCCTGGGCATCACTGAGCAAGTCCGCCTGCACCATGGGAATGCCATAAGGCACCGATTGCGCCAACGGATAACGTTTCACATCCGCTTCAACATATTCCACATTGGGGTTATGGGAGATGCCATACAAGGCTTGTGCCGGCAAGGTAAACGCTGCTGCATGATGCTTGGCAAGCTCCAGCTCCAGTTTGCCGCCTTGTGCCTTAAGTGCAGCCTTGACTGCGGGTCCCTTCCCTTCTTTGAACTTGATGATGTAACGTTCGCTGGCCGCCATACTGGCTCCGGAAAACAGGGTTAATGCCACCGCGGCAACCACTGACTGATATAAAGCCTGCATAGCTATCTCCTTGTGCAGATGCAATTGTTTGCTAATTGTTTAAATTGTTTTTAATTTGTTGCATTTGAATTTATAACGGCATATCAGTTATTGCGCAAGTAGTGCGCACCTATCACAAACAATGGCTTGCGGCAATTTTCCCTCAGCACCACCTTTTTTATAAAAAATCTTTATAAAACAATAAAAAACCTCAAAAGAAGACAAAGCCGCATTATCTGAGCTATAGTGCACACACACTTTTTAGATGTCATTCAGGAGTCAACTATGAGCTTTCATGTCACTGTGTCATGGGAGACAAGCCCCGCCCCGGAAGGGGAATTCAACCGCGACCATCAGGTTCAGTTTGGCAGCGGCCAGCGCATTGAGGCTTCCTCCGCGCCCGAATACAAAGGCAATGAAACCAAGGTGAATCCGGAAGAAAGCCTGCTGGCAGCCATCTCCTCTTGCCATATGCTGACCTTTTTGACCATTGCCCATCTCAAGCGCCTGCCGGTGCTCAGTTATTGTGACAAGCCCATGGCGGAGTTGGGGAAAAAGGAATCCGGCAAGGTTGCCATCACCCACATCTTTTTGAGACCACAGGTGACCTTTGCCGAAGGTACGGAAATAGACAGGGAAACACTGGAAAAAATCCACGAAAAGGCACATGCCAACTGCTTCATTGCCAATTCACTGGCCAGTGACACTATCGTGGAAGTCGAATTCTAGGAAAAACGGGGGTTATCGCACCGGGAACTGCTTGTGCGACACCCCCTAAAACGTGTTACGGCATCATCAAACGCCCCGCCTGAACGCGGGGCGTTTTTGTTACTCGGCGTTACTCGGGCCGCACTGAAAGCGCTTCGCCGCGGGCGGGCATCACGCCGTTAAGGGGCGCAATGGGCTCGGATTTTAGCTTGTCTTGCAGATAGTTGATGGCTTGCTGCAGCTGCGCATCCTTTCCACGGAAGGTGGCCAGCGGCAGATTATCCACTTCCACATCCGGACTCACGCCCCGGCCTTCCACTATCCAGCGGCCATCCATTGCATACTGGGGATATTCAGCCACCCGCGCCATGCCGCCGTCCACCAGCCGGTTACGACCAGACAGCCACACCCCGGCACCGGCAGTACGCTTGCCCACCAATGGCGCCAAGCCCAGGGCCTTGATGCCGGCGGCAAAGGTTTCACCGTCGGAATAGGTCAGCTCGTCAGTGAGTACCACCAAATGCCCCCGGAAGGTCTGCTGCATGTTGGTGTTGGCCGTGCCGTGGGTGGGTTGCCAGAAAGCCCAGGCCTTGCGCAGCAATTTTTCAATAATCCAGCTGTCGATATTGCCGCCCCGGTTACGACGCACATCAATAATCAAGCCCTGTTTATCGTAATTGGCGTAAAATTCCCGGGCAAAATTATTGATGTCAGACCCGCCCATGGCATACAAGTGCAAATAACCCACTTTCCCGTGGCTGGCTTCATCCACCTTATGGGCGTTGTGATACACCCAGTCCAGATAACGCAACTGGCTGTCGGCATAGAGTCCCACGGGTTTTACCACGGTTTTATGGCTCACGCGCCCCCGTTGCAGGGTCAGCAACACCTGCTTGCCCGCCTGATTGCGCAAGGATGCGGTCAGCGCTGACAATTGACTCACGTTGCGGCCGTTTATCTGGGTGATGACATCCCCATCCGCCGCATCCACGCCTGGCTGCGCCAGAGGGGATGCCCGTTGAGGCAATTCAGGATCGTTGCGGTAAATATGGTTGATGACGATGCCATCTTTTGTTTGCGCCAGCCTTGCCCCCAGTGTGGCAGGTTTCGGGGTGGCGGGATCATGGGCAAAATCGCCGCCCCGCACCTGTGAATGCAGGGCATCAAGTTCGCCCATCATCTGGGTGAAAATGTCCGCCAGCTCATGGCGATCCGTCACCCGGGCCAGTAAGGGCTGATATTTCTCTTTGGTGGCCTGCCAGTCCACACCGCGCATGTTTTTGTCAAAAAACGACTCCCGGTGCATCAGCCAGGCATCATCAAACATCTGTTGCCATTCCTGTTGCGGCTTGATGGCCAGCTGCCAGCCAGAAACCTGCACGGTGCTGTGCTGTGTATCCTTGGGCAATTTTTCACCCGCATCCACAATCAGCATCTGTCCGTTACCGGTACCGCGAAACACAAACAGTTTCTTGCCATCGCTTGATAACTGATACCCCTTCACCCCGTCGGCAAAGGTTTCGGCCTTGGGCGCCAGCGCATCGTATTTGATAAACAGCAAAGACTGCTGCTTGCCATCCAGTTGCCATTCGGTCACATACAGGCCCTTGTCACTTATCTGCAGTGCGCTGAAATTCCCCGCATCTACCGGCACCTGCCACAAGCGCTGGGCCAGCCCCTGCCAGTCAACCTTGAGTTTGGCCGATGAATCCGCTTTGCTGTCACCTTCCTCTGCCGTATCGGCTGTTGTCAGCTCGTCGGGATGGCGAAAAGCGAACCGTGCACTTTTGTTCAGCGCTAGCGCAAAAATGTTGGCCCGTTTGTCAAAAACCGGCCCCATGTTGCGATCGCCCCAAGGCGCATCCGGTGTGCTGTTGAATTCCCGGTTAGACAGGAAATACAGCCAATTGCCATCACGGCTGAAAGCCGGAGAGAAGGACTCGTATTTATCGCTGGTCAGCAAGGCCGATTTGGCACTGCCCAGTTCATACAGCATGATCTGTGGTCTGGGGCTGCCCACTTCGTTGCGGGTGAGCGCCAGATAGCGGCTATCCGGTGACCAGACAATGTCCCGGTATGGGTCAAGGCCTTCATTGTTGGTGATGATTTTTTTGTTGCCGCCTTTTTTCAAATCCAGCAGCCACAGGTTGCCTTGGTAGTCATCGTTGGCCAAATAGCGGCCATCCGGGGATAACACCAGGCTCATGCGCATGTTCTGGCCATCGTGGGTGAGCTGTTTGGCGCCATCACTGCCATCTGCCGGATAGCGCCAGATTTCCTGTTCCCCGGAAGCATCGGAAATGGCGTAAATCCACTTCCCGTCCTGACTCATCACCCCGTTGCGGACGCGATAACTGCCATCGGTTGCCAACTGCACCAAGCGGGAGCCATCGGTACCGGCAACGGCCACATGCCCACGGGCGGTCAACACCAGCTTGTTACCGTTCGGTGCCAGATTGAAATCATTAACATACTGCAGCGGCCGGTTTACCCAGTGTTCCCGTTTTTGGGAAAAATCGGAGGCCAGCCGAATATCCAGTGTCTGCTCCTGCTTGCTGGCAATGTCCAACAGGTGGATGTCGGCCCCCAACTGGAACACGATTTTGCCGTTGTCCAGGGATGGTGAGCGCACTTCAAAATCCTGATGATGGGTCAGCTGTTGCAAATCGCTGCCATCTGCCGCCATGGACCAGATATTGGCATTGCCGCTGGCATCCGAGACGAAATACAGCCGTTGCTGCCAGTACATGGGGGAACGGATGGAGCCCTTGTGGGCGCTGGCCAGCTGCTGGGCTTCCTGGTCTTTACCCAGCGAGTAACGCCACAAGGTGCCCGCCGCACCGCCACGGTACACTTTGGCATTATCGCCGGTCACCTGCAGGCCAAAGCGCACGAAATACACATATTGCCCCTGGGGATCAACAACCCCTTGCACCGCATCTGCCAGCGGAATGTCCTGCGTGGTCAGGGTGTCAGGCTGCACGGTGCGCAACACCCAGAAGTTGGCAGGGCCTTCGGCGTTATCGGTGGCATAGAGCACCTCGCCTTTGGCGGTCCACCCTTGCAGTCTTACATGACTGTTTTCAAAAGTGACCCGTTTGGCCACCCCGCCACGCATCGGGATCACGTATACTTCCTGGGCGCCGTCATAATTGGCCATAAACGCCAGGGTGTTACCGTCCGGCGAGATTTTGCCGTTCAGCTCTTCTGCCGGCAGGCTCGTCAAACGGCTCGCCCGGCTATCCCCCAACTGTTGGGTCCACAGGTCGCCTTCCGCCGTGAAGACCAGCGTGTTGTCATGTAATGCAGGGGCGCGATAATAACCCGCTGCAAAGGGTTGCGCCGTTGCCGCAGTGGCGGCCAAAGTACCCAGCGCCCACATGCAGCAAGCGACGGAATGACGAAGTTTCATGATTGCCTCTTATAATTCGGTATACGGTATTACGAAAATGCCTTGCCAAATTAACAGAGAAGCCCCCCACATTCAGCAGCAGTGCATCGAATAATTATTAGCAAATGTGTCAATGACCTAGGGAACAATTCCCTTGGGGGAACTGTTGCTTTTATGCGCAAAATAATCCCGCAACACGCTTAACCACAAAGTTTATATGTGATAAATATCACATCTGAAGTGTTGACGACTTCCTAAAATATGCCGCTCTTTTTTGAGCCTCACCTGCCGGAGCTTACCTCGTGCCAAATTCGACCAGTTTTCGAACCCAATTATTCTCGCTGCATCTGGGGTACGCCCTGCGGGAAGTGTTTTCCAAGGAGGGATATAACGGGCGTAACCTGTTTCAGGACATCATGGCCGGGATAACGGTGGGGATCATTGCCATTCCGCTGGCCATGGCCTTGGCCATCGCCAGTGGCGTTCCGCCCCAATACGGGTTGTACACCTCCATTATCGGCGGTTTTGTCATTGCCCTGTGCGGCGGATCCCGCTATGCCATCTCCGGCCCCACCGCGGCCTTTGTGGTACTGCTCTACCCCATCGCCCAGCAATACGGACTGGCCGGGTTGCTGATGGCTACCGCAATGTCGGGCATCATTTTGATCATCATGGCCCTGTTACGGCTTGGGCGCTTAATCCAGTACATTCCCCAATCGGTCACCCTGGGCTTTACCGGCGGGATTGGCATCGTGATTGCCATCCTGCAGATCAAGGATTTTTTGGGCCTGCAAATTGAAGAGATGCCAGAGGAGATTGGCGGCAAGCTGCAGGCGCTGGCCATGGCGCTGCCACAAACCCACCTGCCCAGTTTGACCATTGCGGTGGCCACCCTGTCAGTGATGCTGCTCTGGCCCAAACTCAAGTTGCCGGTACCGGCACACCTGCCGGCCATTGTGGTGGGGAGCTTGCTGGCGCTGCTGTATGCCCACTTCGGCTGGGAAGTGGAAACCATTGGCAGCCGCTTCCACTACATGATGGCTGACGGCACCCAAGGTAACGGCATTCCGCCATTTCTGCCCAGTTTTGAATGGCCCTGGCAACGTCCCGGCCCTGACGGCACACCGCTGGGGTTGACCTGGGACAGCATTCGCACCCTGGCGCCATCCGCCTTTGCCATTGCCATGCTGGGCGCCATTGAGTCCTTGCTGTGCGCCGTGGTGCTCGATGGCATGACCGGCAAACGCCACAGTGCCAACAGTGAGTTACTGGGTCAGGGAATTGGCAACATCATTGCGCCGCTGTTTGGCGGCATCACCGCCACCGCGGCCATTGCCCGCAGCGCCGCCAACGTGCGCTCAGGCGCTTACAGCCCGGTTTCTGCCATTGTTCACTCCATTGTGGTGTTGCTGGGTCTGGTGGCACTGGCGGGAGTGTTATCCTATCTGCCCATGTCAGCCATGGCGGCCCTGTTGATGGTGGTGGCCTGGAACATGAGTGAAGCCCCCAAAGCGGTGCATCTGGTAAAAACCGCGCCTGGCAGCGATATTGTGGTGTTTTTCTGCTGTCTGTTGCTCACCGTGCTGTTTGACATGGTGGTGGCCATCTCCTTCGGCATTATGCTGGCGGCGCTGCTGTTCATGAAAGAGATTGCAGAGATGACCCGCTTGTATGGCCTGGCCGGTAACAAGCGTTATCTTGACCAGCCAGTACCCGATGACTGGGCTGTGCTGAAAATCAACGGCCCGCTGTTTTTTGCCGCGGCGGAGCGCATTTTTGCCGAGCTGGCCGTAATGGCGCAAAACAAAAAAGTGATTGCCCTGAACCTTGACGGGGTATCCATGCTGGATGCCGGGGGGCTGGCAGCGCTGAACAAGCTGGTAAGCAAATGCCGTGATGAAGGCGCCCGCTTGTTGATAAGCGATCTGCAGTTCCAGCCCATCCGCACACTGGCAAAAGCCAAGGTTCAGCCCATTCCGGGCGTGCTCAAGTTCTACCCTTCCATGAAAGAGCTGCTGGATGAAGAGCTGCCCAAAGTGGAGGCTACCCCAGAGCCATCTCAAGCATCACAAATAACCCAGTAGGATTTACAACTGTAACGTCAAAGGCCGCCAGCAAGCGGCCTTTCCTTTATTTGCCCGAGCACTTGCGCCATCCCCCATCACCGATCCCAAGCGCCCTTGCCAGTAGTGCCAATGGCGCCTTTTACAGGGCGTAGTCGTTTTCAGCGAACGGAATTTTCTGTGACCGAAGCAGCGAAATCAGTGATGCCATGCTATTATGCCGCCACACAAAAGCAGGATCATTTAACCGGCACCACCCAAACGCCGGGACTGTTTACCCTACGTCTGTCAGCAGACCTATAAAACAAACTAAAATTTGCTGTTTAAGGAGTTATGATGCAAGCCCTTGTTGCTGTTGTTATGGGGTCGAAAAGCGACTGGCCCACTATGGAAGCAGCCGCTGAAATCATGGATACCCTCAAAGTGCCTTACCATGTGGAAGTGGTCAGTGCCCACCGCACGCCGGACAAACTGATAGCATTTGCCGCAACGGCTGCCGACAAAGGATTCAAGGTCATTATTGGCGGCGCGGGCGGTGCGGCCCACCTACCCGGAATGCTGGCCTCCAAAACCCGGCTGCCGGTGCTGGGCGTTCCGGTACAAAGCAAAGCGTTAAACGGCATGGACAGCCTGTTATCCATTGTGCAGATGCCCAAAGGGATTGCCGTGGGCACATTAGCCATCGGCACCGCCGGCGCCTTTAATGCCGGACTGCTGGCCTGCCAGATCCTGGCCACCCAGGATGAAGCCCTGGCAGCACGGCTGGAGCAGTTTCGCGAAGCGCAAACCCAGACAGTACTGGAAAACCCAGACCCACGGGAGGCGTAATGAACAAGCGCATATGGGTATTGGGCGATGGCCAATTGGGCGCCATGCTGGCCCATGCCGGCAAACCGCTGGCACTGGATGTGCGTCCGGTGGACATTATGACGCCAACCGATGAGCAATTGCCGTTAGCGCCGCAGGACATCATCACCGCAGAACGGGAGCAATGGCCGGAATCCGCCTTGAGCCTTCAGCTTTCCACCCACCCCCATTTCATTAACGGCCCGGTGTTTGGGCGTCTGGCCGATCGCTTTACCCAAAAAAGCCTGCTGGATGAATTGCAGGTTGCCACCGCCCCCTGGGAAGCGGTGGACAATCACAGCAACACTGAAACACTGCATCAGCGTTACGGTGAGCGCGTACTGCTTAAACGGCGCACCGGCGGCTATGACGGCAAAGGGCAGCACTGGCTCAAACAGGCTGAAAACAGCGTTATCCCCACAGATTGGCGCAATCATGCAATTGCCGAACAAGCCATTGATTTTGATGAAGAGGTGTCATTGGTGGGCGCTCGCGGGCAAGATGGCCAGTGCCATTTCTATCCGTTGACACTCAACCTGCATCAGGATGGTATCCTGATGGCCTCCATTGCGCCCCTTTCCCGGTTGCAACCCTTGCAAGCCCAGGCCGAAAAAATGCTCAGCACCATCATGCAGGGGCTGGAATATGTGGGTGTCATGGCCATGGAATGCTTCCGGCTGGGGGATAAACTGCTGGTCAACGAACTGGCGCCACGGGTGCATAACTCCGGGCACTGGACCCAGGCCGGTTGTCATATCGACCAGTTCCAGCTGCACCTGCGGGCGCTGTGCAATCTGCCGCTGCACCGGCCCCAAGTCAATTTCCAGTGCGTCATGGTCAACCTTATCGGCATTGACAAAGATGATCGTTGGTTAAGCCTGCCAAACGCGGAGCTTTTCTGGTACAACAAGGAAGTGCGTCCCGGCCGCAAGGTGGGCCACCTGAATCTGTCGGCACATAACCTGCAGCAATTAACCGACAGCATTCAACAGTTGCAGCACTGGATGCCAATGCAGTATCAGGCGCCGCTGGCGTGGATTTTAGCGGAGTTTGCCCACGCTTAAACCCAGCCCACTTGTACACAGGACAACATATTGACGCCATTAGCCAACGTTAAACCTCTGGGAAAATCCGGTTTTCACTGGTGGTTACTGCTGGTGCCTCTTTTGTTGTTCCTGATCCTGTTTTGGGTCTGGAATGGCCAACCGCGCGCTTCATGGCTGTTATTGGCGGGCGTCAGCCTGATTTACAGCCTGGTGACCTTGCTGGGCCATGTGTTATATCAAGGGCATATTTCCCGCCTTCAGCAGCAGCTGCAGCAATTGCAGCTGCTGGGAGACGCCCACAACAAGCTGCTGTCCCTACCGGCACAATGCCGCACACAAAACACCATACTGGAAGAGTTGCTGCATCAGGCCATCCGGCTAACCGACGATGCTGAAATGGGCACCGTCATTCTGGTACAGGGCCATGAGCGCAAACTGCATTTTGCCTGTGCCGAAGGCTATCCCCTCCCCCAACTGCAACAACTCAAGCTGCAGTTGTCCCAAACATTTCAATACCGGCTTACCGGCGGACGCTGTGACCGGGTGGTCATCATTCATGAAGTAGACGGCCAGCAGGCACACATTACCCGTGGACTGCTGGAAGACATGCCCACCCTTGCCACACTCTCCAGCCCCCTGTATGTGGAAGGCCGGCTGTTTGGGCTGTTACACCTTGACAGCCGCAATCCTCACGGCTTTTCCGAGGCTGACACCCCGCTTATCGAGGCGCTCACCAAATCTGCGGCAACCGCCGTCAACCTGTTCCAAAAGCAGCAGCAAATCCACCAGCTGACCTGCTACGATGCCCTTACCGGTTTGATGAACCGCCATCACTTTGAGCAGCAAGCCGCACTGTGGCCCCTGTATGTTACGGCGCCCAGCCATTTAATCCTGTTGGATATCGACCATTTGAAACAGATTAACGAGCAACACGGGCACGAGCGGGGAGATGAAGCCCTAAGGCAACTGGCACAGTTACTGCGCCAGCAATGGCCACAAGACGCCATTATGGGGCGCTGGCACGGAGACAAGTTCGCCCTGTTGTGCAGTGATGAACAAACGCACTTGAAGTACATGTTACAACAGTTGCGCCAGGCGTATGCCCTGCATCATCCCGGCCTAGGGTTCAGCAGTGTCATCCTGCCCTTTAACGGCAATGTGGCAGAAAGCCTGGATGTGGCAGTTCAAAAAATGGATCAACAGCCTTAACCCCAGTGACCCCAGACACTTAAGTGAGCGTCATAAAGTCTCATACTAAAATGGCAGCAATCACATAATTGTGATTGACGCGACAGGGCTGAAGGTATTCGGGGAAGGAGAATGGAAAATCCGTAAGCATGGCAAGGAGAAACGGCGTATATGGCGCAAGGTGCACTTGGCCGTTGATGCCGACACTCACCAGATAGTGAGTGCTATATCCGCGTAGACGCATATCATCACTGACAGCGCGAAGAAAGGGACTCTTACTCATGGCAATCTCCATATACTGTATACAAGTACAGCATTATCGAGATTTTGGCGATTTCAAGTCAGAATTGATCTGATAAGCAGTCCGGTTATCCAACCAGTAAAAATATTATTATTTTTTAAATCAGCAGGTTAAGGACTTGTTATCGCGAGATAGTGTGCGGCATCCAGGGAGATAACAAGTATGCTCATTTTCATCGTAAATTTCTCTGGACAAAATGGCGTAAATTGTTAATTATTAAAACAATTCACATGTTCGATTTTCACTGGTCAGAGGTAGTAAATGAGCATTCTCATT
This sequence comes from Shewanella mytili, assembly GCF_046765975.1. Lineage (NCBI taxonomy): Bacteria > Pseudomonadati > Pseudomonadota > Gammaproteobacteria > Alteromonadales > Shewanellaceae > Shewanella > Shewanella mytili. The sequence goes on from NZ_JBKOUD010000004.1 coordinate 32,587, forward strand.
ATTAAAATGTTAAATTTCTACTCAGTCATCAAGACAAATCTAGGGATATAAGATGCTAATATATGTGAATCAGATTAAAGTTAATGGATCTAATGCTCTTGATGACACCTTAAAAACAGTTGCAGGTTGGTTAAAGGAGCTAACGAAAAGACACTTTACACCTGAAGAGCTTAAGATCTCAGAAGATTATATTATTGGACGGCAAAAAGTTAGAACCTACAACGCATCCCAAGCCGAACCTCTTCTTTATTCCATATTGTTTTCTAACCCAGACTCCGAAGTTCATGGACGTCAATGGATTACAGAAATTGGTATCAGGGTAGAATCCGATGGTGTGCTTTTTACAACTCTTCTAGAGACTAGCGATATCAGTACACAGGTTACAGATATTCCTCAATCATCAAGACCAAAAGTCATCAAATATCTCCAGAATAACTGCAATGTAGCGAAAGATACTGTCGGTCTTAGTCTAAAAAATATTAGCAACGATGAAGATCTATTTAGAGCCCTTCTTTCTGAACTAGAAAGGCCTGAGCGGAAACACCCGGTCGTGCTGGTTAGTAGTGATTCGAGTGGGAAGCCATTGCTCAATCCACGAAGTTTACAAGAGCAGCTTATTGGATTGGCACAGGTTGTTGTATGTGATCAGTCAGTTGACAGCTGGGAAATGGAAAGAGTCTTGGGTAGACGTTATTCTGCTTGGGGCGGGGCTATTAACGTCATTTTTCCAATTAGAAACAGATCCGTTTGCCCAAGAAGATTACTATTAGTAGAACACTTAGAAGAGCTGAAAAGTAATGATAAGTATCTCATTGGTGAGATTTTATCTATTGTTACCCATACTACAAATGGGTATAGAAAAAGGCTCCACTTTAGTCCAACAGATGTCCGTGCAAAACGTCAAAAAGACCATAGGGAATTTCTCAAACAAAAATATAGTGAGCTTCAGCAGTCCGGTGATTATGAAGAGCTTTTGAATGAGGCGTTTGAACAAATAGATTCGTATGATAGTACTATTGAAGCCCTCAAGGATGAGCATCAACAGATAGTCGATTCTTTCGAAATAGAAAAGATGGAACTTGAAGAAATAAATGAATCATTATCCGAAAAAATCAGATCAAATAGCTACACAATTTCAGAATTAAAAAGGCAGCTAGGAAGTGCTAATTCTGGGGGCCAGGCATTAGATGCCGAGTTAATTCAGATTCTATCTGAAGCATTATCTCATGACCCTAGCCCAGAACAATGCTTGAAGTTAGTCGAGGCCATATATCCATCTAGAATTGTAGTGCTTGATAGTGCTTTAGCATCAGCAAGGGATTCAATTTCATTCGGGCAAGGCCGCAAGCTGATTGGTCTTTTGTTTAAGTTATCAACCGAATATATTGATGTTTTGTCGCAGGGAGGTGACTCGAAAGCAAAAGAAATCTTTGGAAAATTGTATTCAGCCAATGAGTCAGAAACAGTAGAAAAAAGCCCAGAATTAAGCAAGTTGAGACAGTTCACTTACAATGGTGAAGATATCTACATGTTTAAACATTTAAGAATAGGAGTGGCGGACAATATAACTGAAACTATCCGAGTTCACTTTCATTGGGATAGTAAAAAATCCACGATTGTCATTGGTTATTGTGGTCCTCACCTGCCTATCGGGTCTAAGTCACATTAAATTTAACAAGCGCATGTTGTCGGACTGGTTTTTCGCTACGCTCCAAACCAGCCGCAAATGCGGGCGTTAGCTGAATAGCACAATGGAATACTAAAATGGAATTTTTTTATCAAGGTAGCCTAGGCGCAATTCACTCGCTTTGTGCGTTGATCGCTCTGATTACAGGTTTTATTGTCTTATTAAGAGCGAAGGGAACAATATTTCATCGTAAGTTGGGCTATGTTTATGCCATAGCCATGATAGGTCTTAACGTATCAGCAATACCCATTACCGGCTTATTTGGCGGCATCGGGCCGTTTCATATATTCATTCTTATGAGCCTTCCAACCGTTCTAGTTGGCTTGTACCTTCCAATATTTGGGCGGCATCATAAGAATTGGATGCGCAATCACTTTGAGTGTATGTCATATAGCTACATAGGTTTAATTTCGGCAGCTATAGCTGAAATATTGATACGAGTACCATTAGCAATGGCAGTCAGTAGTATGTCTCAGTATGTAATAGCTATTTTTGTGCTTGGTGGTATTGTCGGTTTAATAGGGTATGTTTTCGTAGTTAAATATCGTGCAAAGAACTTCAGCTAACAAGGGTAGGCAAAAGCGCCCGCAAAAAACGCGAGCTGGACTCGCTAACACTCGCCTTTGCTACCGGCGTTATGGCTAAGTAATTTCGCGTTCGGATGTTTTGGGAAACTTTATGATTAATGAAATTAAAAATTGGTGGAGCTCAGTGCCAAAAGCCGAGAAAACTGGCCTGATTGTCTTAGCGGCATTTTGTGCGGCAGCTTTTATCATGAGCTTTGGAGTAATTATTGGCTCATCTCTGGGCAAGGCGCTCTAAAGTTGTTGCCTTTGCAAAAAGATATATTTGAGCAGCTATGGCAAAACGAGCTACTAATGTCGTTAATAGGTCTGGGACATGTGCCATCAAACGGGCGAAGTAGCCATAACAAGGCTAGGCACGGCGACGGCTTTTCCGTTGCGGCTTCGCCTTCACTACAAAGCCGCACGTGCTTGCGGCGTTAGCCATTCACAAGGAGAAATACAATGAAGAAGTTCATTTTACATTCAGTGATATTGACAGCAGGGATTTTCATAGGCTATGCCCTTAATTACATAGGCGATAGTGGCCCTAAATTAAACAGTCTAGAACAAAAGGATATTTCCTTTTATGTCTACGAAATAAAGTCTCAGCTATCTGAGGATTTTGAAAGTTTTAACGGAAGCGCCGCAAAGACATATCAGCGTTCAGACGGGAAAGAGATTGAAGTCAAATTTAATACATCAATTGATGAGAAGACCAAGATGCCAATCGTAAAAGTTTATGTTGACGATGAGTCAATCAATATTGATCGCAATGGCACAGCTGTAATCGATAACCTCTTAATAAGTCTGATAGATTTAGATGCTTACTCTAGAATTAATAAAGAGTACATCGTCGGTGTAAACAAATAATGGCTAACAATACGCATCACTCGCGGCCTATGGCCGCTGAGACGCCAACCCGCTTGCGCGGCTCGTCGCCCGTATGCTTTGCGTTAGCAGCCATGTGAAAAGTTAGAATTAAGGAGTAAATTGTTGAACTTTTTTAAAGAGTTTTTGGTGAGTTTTGTTTCGGTGTTCATCACTATGCGCGGTGTTGAATATTTAAAAAGTAGTATTAAATTTTTCAGTTCAAATGATAGCTGGATTGAATTTTTTGCTTTTATGTTGGTATTTATTCCCGTTTATTTAGTTTTGACTTTAATATTCAAAAAGTTAGGTATTTTGAAAGTTGGCGGCTGACAAGTTGTTTAAAATGGACCCCTTACCACTGCTTGACTGGCGCTCATTCTTCGCTAATTTTAGCCAAGCGTAATCCGAACATTGACAGGGCATTATCCATAGAAATTTTTATCCGAAAATGACAGGTTAGAGTTAAGGCTTCAACTCGAAAATGTCCAGAAATTAGCCACAACGGGTATGATACGTTAATACTCAGTTGTAGCTCGATTCGGACTTGGTAGTTGGTAGTCGCTATTAGTCAGAATCTTTATTTTGGGTCACGTTTAATCTAAAACGGTACGAGCTGATACCTTGGCTGTTTAGCATGAGACTTTATGCCTTGCCTACAGCACTACCCAAAAAACAACCGCCATAACCAGGATGAATCCAGATCATCCTTGCAACCGCGATACTGCACGGCATAGCGCTTGGCTCTGGCATCCACTTTATCCGACACCCTGATTAACCAACGCTTGCTGCGGTAACTGCCACGTTTGTAACCGCCCCAGCCCTCGTGATAATTCAGGTAGAGGTTTTTTGCATCCCATTTGGACACCTTGTTGATTTTATGGGTTTTATAAATAAACCACCCCATAAAGTCCATGGCATCGTCAAAATCACTGCGACTGGCCCAGCTGTTACCGGTTTCGCGCACGTAATCATCCCAGGTCATGGTTTTCGCTTGGGCATAACCATAGGCATCACTGGCACGACCAATGGGAATGAAGCCTAAAAAATATTCCATGGGCGGCGCAGCATCATGCTTGAAGGAGCTTTCCTGATACATCATGGCTAACGGCACGTGTACCGGCACGCCCCATTTTTCACGGGCATCAATGGCGGCATCATACCAGGCACGGTGCTCCTGAAAAATGGCGCAGATGTTATCGGGATTTTTAGGCGGAGAGGCCGCACACCCCGCCAACAGCAATACCAGCGTTAGGGGTACGGCCCGACGGAATGTACGATAAAGATAAGCAAAATCAGGCACTGAAACCATCCATGCACATGGGCTGTAAGCAAGCCACCCTAAAGACCCTTGCTAGTTTCACCTGAATAATCCGCAGATTGCAACCCTGGGCCATTAATTATCCGCTGGCAACTCACATGCCACCGCGCCTAACACGCGAATTTGCGGCTGCCAATATGCGGTGTCATCACCGCTGTATTGCCGGTCGGTATTAAATTTTGCCACCAGTTGGTAATGCTGCTCGGCCTGCACGGTCACCTTGATATCCTTCGCCACCCGCGCTGCCAGCCGCACCTTCAATTCGGGAGCATCTATCAGCTCCGATACCCGAAAAGTATGCTCGCCGGGAGACAACTGATAAAAGGGCTTGGAGATGACCGGCTTGCCATCCACATGGGTCACCACCAGTCGGTAAGCCCCGTCATCGGGCGTGGCCTTGGCATAGGTGGACACCAGGCCGCAAGTGTTGCTTTCATCCGGTGATGAAGCACAGGCCCCCAGCATCAGGCTCAGAAATACAACGCCTAAATATTTCACGTGAAAGAGGCTTCCTCTGTTGTTGCATTGCCAAGGTATTGGGCCAGGCTCTCATCAAAGCTCAGGGTGTCATCCTGCTCCAGCTGCTGCTGTTTGGCCAGCGAGCGCTGGGCTTCGGCCTCCAGAGAGGCAATGGCCGCTTCGCTTAATGGATAATCCAGCAACTGCTGACGATACTGCTCTGCCAGGTTTTTCACCCAGTTGCCATGAGACTGCCCGGCCATTTGCAATTGGGCCAGCACCCGACCCGACAAGGTTTTATCCGGGTTTTCTACGGCCTGTTGCCAGTAGGCCAGGGCCTCCTGGTACTGATGGGAGTCATCCCCGTCAAGCAATTTGGCAATATCCCCCAACTGGCTGAACAGTTGCCGCATCCATGTCAGGCGTTCAATGCTTTGCCCCTGACGCTGCAACAACAGGCCCGGTTTGCGGCCTTCCAGTACCACCGCTTTCAGGTTGGCGGCAATTTCATGCTCTTCAGCTTCATCGGTAATGGGTGAAGGTGACAGCAAACAGTAAAGCAAAAACAGATCCAGCAACCGCAGCTGGGAAGCCTCCACGCCAACGGGGCTGAACGGGTTCACATCCAGCGCCCGAACCTCAATGTATTCCACGCCCGCGCGGGCAAGGGCATCTGAGGGTTTTTCACCCTGTTGCACCACCCGTTTGGCACGAATGGGGGCATAGAACTCGTTTTCAATCTGCAAAATGTTGGCATTCAGCTGGCGGTAATCATCCCCCACTTTTACGCCGATATTGGCAAATTTTTGCGAGGGCAATTTAATGGCCGCGCGAATGCCACGCAGATATTCCGCCAAAGAGTTATAGCTGATGTCCAGCTGTTCCTGCTCTTTATTGGTGTAGCCCAAATCGCTCATGCGCAAAGAGGTGGCATAGGGCAAAAACAGCGTGCCCTGCCCCATCTGTTCAAACACCAGCTCGGTTTGCTGATCTTTTATGAAAGAGCTGCACAATGCCGGTGAAGCGCCGAACAGGTAAGGCAATACCCAAACCAGGCGCCGGTAGTTGCGGATCAGGCCAAAGTAGCCTTCGGACTTGAAATCACATAATGACAGCGCGGAGCCACTGTGCTCATGCAGCCGTTGCCACAGTTCCTGTGACACGGAAAAATTGAAATGCACCCCGGCAATGATTTGCATCAGGGCGCCGTAACGATAAGTGAGCCCTTTCCGATACAGGTTTTTCATGCGGCCGCTGTTGGAGGTACCGTAATGGGCGATGGGAATTTTTTGCTCATTGCCCACAAAACAGGGCATGCTCACCGGCCACAGCTTTTGCCCGTTAAGATGACGCAGTGCAAAGGCGTGGGTTTCGCTGAGCCCCTGGAGCATGGCGTCAATATCGGCGCATACCGGAGTAATGAATTCCAGCAGTGCCTCACTGTAATCGGTGGTGATGCGGGAATGGGTCAGTGCAGCGCCCAGCGCTGCCGGATGGGGATCCATTGCCAGTTGGTTGTCGGCGTCAATCCGCAGCGTTTCCCGTTCAATCCCTCGCTGCATGCCCGATAGGGCGCGGCGGCCTTCAGCACTGTCAAACAGTGCAAGTGTTTCGCTAAATGGCTTCAAATTGATTATCTCTTTTCCGGGCAGCCAGATATGCAGTCATGGCTGAACACTCTGAAACCCCCATGGTTGTGCGGGTTTACAGATATACCGGTGCAGCTTGTAAGATGTTGCCCAACATAAGTCCTTGCAGAACGTCAGGCAAGCGCAATTTATACGACACAGAGCGGTGACAGCCTATTTACCGTCACCGCTCTGCTGAAATATCTGACCACAACATCAATGTGGTGTAGTCAAATATGGGGACAAACCGACGCAATTACAAGGGCAGGTTAACCACCTTATACCCCAGCGCCTGTAAGCTTGGCGCCACAGTTGCTTGATCGCCAACCACCAGAATTTGCATGGTGGCCGGGTCCAGCCACTGCTTGGCCAGCTGATTCAATTGTGCCAGCCCGATTTGCGATACGATATTGTCCTGCTGTGTGGTCACGTCACTGGGCAATTGGTATTTCTGGAGCATGCGGATAAAACCGGCCTTCTGGTATGGCGTTTCATAATCCAGCGCCTTGCTCTGACTGATGGACGCCCGCATGAATGCCAGCTCTTCGGCCGTCATGCCTTTGGCATGATAACGTTCAAGTTCTTTCATGAACTCCACCAGCGCTTTGTCGGTAACATCGCTGCGCACACTGGCGGTGGCTTCAAAACGTCCCAGCTCGCTGCCACCACTGAAGAAACTGCGAGCGCCATAGGTATAGCCCTTGTCTTCCCGCAGGTTAAGGTTGATGCGGCTGTTGAATGCCCCCCCTAGCGGGTAATTCATCAAGTAGGCTTTAAAGAAATCGCCTGTGGCATCATAAGGCAGCGCCCGCTTGCCGATGGTGATCACCGACTGGGCCGCACCGGGTTTGTCAATCATGAAGACCACCCCCGGGTTTCCCGCCGGCAAGGTGCCAAGGGGTTTCATGGGCGTGGCCTCTCCCTGCCAGGCGCTCAAGGGTTGCAGCTTGCCAAGCAGCTGCTGTTGGGACAAGTCACTCACGGCCACCATCTGGGCATTACCCGCACGATATTGGCTGGCATAAAAGGCTTTGACATCATCCAGCGTAATGGACGCCACGGTTTGCAAGGTGCCACTGCTGCTTACCCCCAGGCTGTTATTACTGCCAAAGAGTAACTTGGAAAAACCGGCATCGGCCAGATAAGTGGGTTCGGACGCCATGTGTTGCAAAGTCTGCAATGCCTGTTGTTTCACCCGGTTGAAATCGGCTTCTGTCAGCCCCGGCTCCAGCAAGCGCTCCTGCACAATCGCCAGGGTTTTATCCAGATTTTCCGTCAAGGATGACACCCGGATAACGCTTTGGTACTCACCGGCGCTAAAGCTGACACTGGAGCCAAGGAGTTCCAATGCCTGTGCCAATGCTTCACTGCTGTGGCGGGCACTGGATTCATTGAGCACACTGGCGGTTAATGAGGCCAAACCGGCCTTGTTAAGCGGCGCCAGCCGATGGCCGCCGTTAAGGTAGATGATGAGCTCGGTGGTGGGGGTTTCCGTGCTCTGGGTGCCCATAATCCCAATGCCGTTACCCAGCTTGCCATTCCATAATGCAGGAACGGTCAATACGGGCGCCTTGGTGGCGTTGGGCATTACACTGCGATCAAAGCTGCTTTGGGTGGCACCGGCAGCGGCGGTTAATCCGGTAACCGCTTTGGCTGCCACCGCGGGTTGCTGCGGTACGTAGTTGTCCTGCGCCGCGACCAGATTGGCGCCGCCTTTAGGCACCACACTCAACACTACCGAAGGTTTGCCTTTCAGGTACTGCTTGAATACCCGCATGACATCCGCTTTGGTAACCGCATCATATCGTGCCAAATCGGCACCAATCCGATTGGGGCTGCCGGTAAAGGTCTGATTGGCTGCCAATGAGGAGACTTTGCCATCCACGCTCTGCAATGAGTAGATGGCCTGGGCGCGGAACTGGATTTTAACCTTTTGCAGGTCTTCATCGGTGACTCCGCGACGTTCGAATTCGGCAATGGACTCACGAATGCGTTGCTCAATGGGTGCCAAAGATGCGCCTTTGGCCGGATTGGCCAGCGCATAAAAACTCATGCGACAAGACAGCTCTTGGCAAGGATGACCGGCCCCGGCCTGTACGGCGTAGCCGTCCTTCACCAAGTTTTTATAAATGATGGATGTTTTGCCGCCGCCCAGAATGTTGGCCAGCAAATCCAGGGGTGCTTCATCCTGATGGCGCGCATACACGGTGGGAAAACCAATTTGGATCAATGGCATATGGATATTGTCTTCCATTGATACATAGCGGGTTTTATCCAGTGTTACCGCAGGTTTGGCCAGCGGGGTAACTTCAGGCCCACGGGGAATGTCGCCAAAGTATTTGCTGATCCATGCCAGTGTCTGCGCTTCATCCATGTCGCCACCAATGGTCAAGGTGGCATTGTTGGGGCCATACCAGCGCCGGAAAAAGTCTTTCACATCCTGAGTGGTTGCCCGTTCCAGATCTTCCGGCCAACCGATGGTCGGCCAGCTGTAAGGATGGCCTGCCGGGAAAAATGCCTGGCCGAACTTTTCGCTAGAACGGCCATAAGGGCGGTTATCCACCCGTTGCGCCCGCTCGTTTTTGACGGTGGCCCGCTGAACTTCAAATTTCTCATCGGTTAATGCCGGCAACAGGTAGCCCATGCGATCAGACTCCAGCCACAGCATTTTTTCCAGCTGATTGCTGGGCACGGTTTCAAAATAGTTGGTGCGATCGCTGTTAGTGGTGCCATTGAGGGTGCCGCCGGCCTCGGTGACCACTTTAAAATGCTGTTCATCCGCCACGTGTTCAGAGCCCTGAAACATCATGTGCTCGAACAAGTGCGCAAACCCGGTGCGTCCCGGCAATTCGCGATCAGAGCCCACGTGATAAGTCACGTCCACTTTCACCAAGGGATCGGAGTGATCTTCATGGAGCACCACCGTGAGCCCATTGGCCAGCTGATATTTTTTATAAGGGATGCCAATCTCCCCGGCTTTTGGGGTGTAACTTTCCACAAACGTCACGCCGCCGGGCAACTGCATTGCCGCATTCACCTCAGCGGGTTTGGTAGTATAATCCGCCGCACATCCTACTAATGCGGCAGAAACAGCCACTGCCAATAGCCATTTTTTCATCGGTTGCTCCTTAGGGGGTTACTCGTCTTAACTACTGGTCAGTACCATAGCCAAGCGTTGTCATCAGTCAAGACTACACGCTATCGGGAAAAAAACTTAAGGGTAAATTTTGTAAAATAACGTGTCATGAACATGGATATTGCCTCTTGGCCACCACCATGGGTGCTAACAAATGCTTCGGCAAGCATCAGAAATGGGCGTTACATGTGTCAGGGCATCCATCTTGCACCGGCTCCCGCTTTTATTGATACTGCCCCGGTGACATGCACCAACGCCATTAACAATAACGATAACCATAAGTTATAAGAAAAGGTTTTATCTGCACGGCAGCACATGGGATTACAATCCCTCCATTGATTTCATACACAAAATTCATCCATGACTTGTACACCCGATAATAAACCCACACCTTTTGCCGCTACCGGTAACTCCCCGCTTTTGCGGTTTTACCAAGGCATTCCCTTTTGGCAAAAAGTACTGGCAGGTTTTTTGCTCGGCGCGCTTATGGGCGTATTGCTGGGCGAAAATGCCACGGTATTAAAACCCTTGGGGGATTTGTTTATCAAGGCCATCACCATGCTGGTTGCACCGCTGGTGTTTTGTGCCATTGTCTCCAGCATTACCGCCCTGGGCAGTGAGGTGGGGCTTAAGCGCCTCAGCCTTAAAACCCTGGGCATGTTTATGCTAACCGGCACCCTGGCATCACTGATAGGGCTGGCGGTCGGCAGCGCCATGAACATGGGCGGCAGTATTGAGCTGGCCACCACTGAAATCAGGGAGCGCAACATTCCCGGTTTCGGCCAGGTGCTGCTGGATATGATCCCGGTGAATCCGTTTGATGCACTGGCCCAGGGCAAGGTATTGCAAATCATCGTGTTCGCCGCATTGGTGGGCATTGCCATCAACATGGTGGGCGATAAAGCCAAGGCATTGAAAGATGCCATCCATGCGGGGGCTGAAGTCATGTTCCAACTGACACGGCTGGTGATGAAGCTGACCCCCATTGGCGTATTTGGCCTGATGGCTTGGGTTGTGGGCCAATACGGGCTGGACAGCCTATTGCCACTGGCCAATTTCATACTGGCCATTTATGTGGCGGCGCTGATCCACATCATTTGCGTCTATGGTGGGCTGATAAAGTTTGTAGCCAAACTGAGCCCGTTACAGTTTTTCCGCAAAGCCATGCCGGCGCAACTGGTGGCATTCAGCAGCGCGTCAAGTTACGGCACGTTGCCGGTCACTACCCGTTGCGCCCTGTCCATGGGCGTATCAGAACGCTACAGCGCTTTTGTACTGCCTTTGGGTGCCACCATGAACATGGATGGCTGTGGTGGTATTTATCCTGCCATTGCCGCCATTTTTATCGCGCAAATTTATGGCATTCCGCTGGATATGACCGACTATGTGCTGATAGCCATTACCGCAACCGTGGCCTCAGTAGGCACCGCCGGGGTGCCAGGCAGCGCCATGGTGATGCTGACCGTCACCTTGGGGGTAATTGGATTGCCCTTGGAAGGGATTGCCTATATTGCGGCCATTGACCGGGTGATAGACATGGCGCGCACCTGCACCAATATCACCGGCGACATGATGACCGCCGTGGTGGTGGGGAAATCCGAAGGGGAATTTGATCCCCAACGGTTTGACCATCATCCAGCTGAAGCTAAAGCGGCTTAAGCTCCCATCGTTTAAACTTCGCTCACAACATCGCGAATGACCAAAGGCTGCCACTGCAGCCTTTTGCTTATGGCTGACAACCGCTATGATTACCCGGCCAAGCACCTATTTGAATGGAACGTTATGTTAATTGGACGACTGCTGTTTTTACCGCTTATATTGGCACTGCTGTGGCTAGCGTTTCTACGTTACAACCGCATGTCGCTGGCCCAGGGCGCCCAAGGCTTTGTGTGGATTATTGGCGTGAGCGCCACCGTTATCTGCCTGCTGGCATTGGCAATGTGGCTAACCGCCTGAACCTTGTCATCAGCCGGCCATCAATCAACATACCACTTATCGTAACCCGGTGATTGCGACGTGACAGCGATGATGCAAGGGAAATGACGGGGAAATTGTGCAGCCAAGGGGTATTACGAGGGAAAATAAACAAGCGGTTCATAAAGAATGGCGGAGAAGGAGGGATTCGAACCCTCGATGGGAGTTAAAGCCCATACTCCCTTAGCAGGGGAGCGCCTTCGGCCACTCGGCCACCTCTCCGCGAATTGGTGCGCATGGAAGGAGTCGAACCTCCGACCACCTGGTTCGTAGCCAGGTACTCTATCCAGCTGAGCTACATGCGCGTGAATTCGTTACATCTTTTGTGATATCTGGTGCGCATGGAAGGAGTCGAACCTCCGACCACCTGGTTCGTAGCCAGGTACTCTATCCAGCTGAGCTACATGCGCTTTCAGACAATCAATGCTTAGCAGTCTTCAGTTTTCCGATGGTGCGCATGGAAGGAGTCGAACCTCCGACCACCTGGTTCGTAGCCAGGTACTCTATCCAGCTGAGCTACATGCGCTTGATCATCTTGGAAAACTAAAGCAGGAAGTGGTGCGCATGGAAGGAGTCGAACCTCCGACCACCTGGTTCGTAGCCAGGTACTCTATCCAGCTGAGCTACATGCGCGAATTGTATTCTTACTGCTAAAACGGGAAATGGTGCGCATGGAAGGAGTCGAACCTCCGACCACCTGGTTCGTAGCCAGGTACTCTATCCAGCTGAGCTACATGCGCATTTTTCACGTTAAGAAAATGGCGGAGAAGGAGGGATTCGAACCCTCGATGGGAGTTAAAGCCCATACTCCCTTAGCAGGGGAGCGCCTTCGGCCACTCGGCCACCTCTCCGTTTTTCTTGGCGCACATATTACTGTTTGAAGAAAATAAGTCAAACGCTTTTTAGGAAAGCCAAATCGTTTGTCCTGTTTTTAATCATATCGCTCAATAAGCTGGCAACGCCGCCAAAAACAAGGTTTTGGGAAGTGCCAGACATGAAAAAGCCAGCACGTTCGGCTGGCTTTTCAAACATCCATTGCAAGACCTATAAACATAGGATTAAAAGTCGCCGCCTTCAGAGGAAGAGCCGCTTTTTTCAGACTGGATGCGTTGATAAATTTCTTCGCGATGCACGGAAACTTCTTTAGGCGCATTAACGCCGATACGCACCTGGTTGCCTTTCACCCCCAGTACAGTCACTGTGACCTCGTCACCAATCATCAGTGTTTCGCCAACACGACGAGTCAAAATCAGCATTAGATTGCTCCTCTATTATCCATATCTTTATATTACGGCGCTTATCAGTTATGGCGCCTATTATAATGTGAGCTTAGTACAAAATAATAGTATGCAATACCAAATCCCTTGTTTTGCTATACCTTATTTAATCCAAAACCGTGATGCAGCACGCGAACAGCGCGGTCAGTATTTGCTTCATCCACCCATACCGACAATGCCGCAGTGGAACAACTGGTCAACTTAACATCAATGCCTTCACCTTCCAAGAGATCATCAATATTTTGTGTTAGCCGAGAAATTGACGGCACCACGCCAGCAACAACTGACAAGCGGCTTAATGAAGGAAAACACTTGCAAGAGATGGCCGATGAATTTAACTGCGCCATGGCAGCCACCAGCTGGGAATATTGCTGCTGCTGTACGCCGAACCAGAGATTGCTGGCACTGTCGTCGGTTTCAAACGAAACGCCACAATGGCGAAGAAGGGCCTGGATCTGCTGGCGCAACTCATGGGCCTGCAGGGGGTTTGCATGCGTTAGCAGCGCTTGGTGGCGATGGATGGCAATGCCGGTAACCCTGGAAGTTGCAGGCATCGCCTCTTCAATAAGCGTGCCCTGCCCCGGCGTGAAGCTGGACAATACCCGCAGCGGTACCCGGTAGCGCTGCGCGGTAGCGACAGAATCGGGATGAAGCACTTTGGCGCCGTGTCTGGCCAATGCCAACATCTCGGTGAAACTGATGCAATCAAGCTTGCGGGCCGTGGGTTCTATGGCGGGATCTGTTGTGAAAACCCCGTCAACGTCAGTGAATATCTGGCACTCATCAGCCGCCAGCGCTGCTGCCAAAGCCACCGCAGTGGTATCAGAGCCGCCCCGGCCAAGAGTGGTGATATTGCCGGCAGCATCCACCCCTTGGAAACCCGCCACCACCGGCACGATGCCGGCATGCAGCAGTTGCTGCAGATGATGGCTGTCAATCTGTTCAATATCCGCCGCGCCATGCATGGACGAAGTGCGAATGGGCACTTGGGATGCCAACAGTGAGCGGGCATTAACGCCCCGTTGCTGCAACGCGATACAGAGCAAGGCAATGCTCACCTGCTCTCCTGTAGCCACGAGCATATCCAGCTCACGGGCGGGTGCTTCCCCCCCCAATTGCTGCGCCAGGGCATACAGGCGATTGGTTTCACCGGCCATTGCCGAGCAAACAATCACCTGGTGCTCGCCAAGGCGGTAAGCCTCGGCAATCTGCTCGGCAACCACCCCAATGCGTTCCAAAGAACCCACTGAGGTGCCGCCGAATTTTTTCACATACAACCGTGAACCACGGTGAACGGGTGCTGTTGTCACAGAAACCTCAGCAGAGATGTGGCTTATAAACGCTCCTGCAACCAGGGCAGCACGGTTGCCAATGCCTGAGGCAATTTTTCCGGTTCACTGCCACCGGCCTGCGCCATATCAGGACGGCCACCACCTTTACCGCCTACCTGTGCGGCAATCATGGCAACCAGTTCACCCGCTTTCACCTTACCGGTAAGATCTTTGGTCACACCGGCAATCAGGTTGACTTTGCCATCATGGGCAATACCTAACACCACAATGCCAGACTGCAACTTCTGTTTCAGTTCATCCTGCAAACCGCGCAGTGCACCGGCATCAACGCCTTCCAGCAATTTCACCAACACTTTGGTACCGGCTACTGTGGTGGCGTCATTCACCAAGTCGGCACTGGCTGCAGCAGCCAGTTTATCCTTCAGTTGCGCAATCTCTTTTTCCAGTTGCTTGCTGCGATCCAACTGGGTTTTGAGTTTGTCCACCACGGAATGGACATCCCCTTTGAGCAGGTGGGCCGCATCTGACAATGCTTGCTGCTGCTGGGCGATATAAGCCATGGCGGCAGCGCCGGTCACGGCTTCAATACGCCGAATGCCTGCGGCAATGCCGCCTTCGGAGACAATCTTGAATACGCCGATGTCACCGGTGCGCCCCACGTGGGTTCCCCCACACAGTTCAATCGAAAAGTCACCCATGGTGACCACCCGTACATGGGTATCGTATTTTTCACCGAACAGCGCCATGGCACCTTTCGCCTTGGCCTGTTCCAGATCCATCTCATCGGTGTGCAGCTCATGGTTACGGCGAATTTGGGTATTCACCAGTTCTTCCACTTCTTGCAGCTGGGCTGGGCTCATGGCTTCAAAATGCGAGAAGTCAAAACGCAGGCGATCCGGTTCTACCAATGACCCTTTCTGAGCAACATGACTTCCCAATACCTGACGCAGCGCAGCGTGCAGCAAATGGGTCACGGAGTGGTTGAGCTGTGTGCGATGACGCAGCTTTTTATCCACCATGGCATTAACGCTTTGTCCGAGCGTCAGGCTACCGCTGTTCAACACGCCCACATGGCCGATTGCCTGGGCATATTTTTGGGTATCGTTGACCACAAACTCGCTGTCATCAGCACTCAGTGTGCCTTTGTCGCCTACCTGCCCACCGGACTCGCCATAAAAAGGCGTATCATCCAGGATCACCACGGCTTCTTGTCCTGGCTGCAAGGCTTCCACTGGCTGGCCATTCACATAAATGGCCGCCACCTTGCCTGTGCCATTGAGCGTGTCATAACCACAGAAGTGACTGACAACATCGGTTTTAATGCCCGCATTGTAATCGGCGGCAAACTGTCCGGCAGCTTGGGCACGGCTGCGCTGGGCGGCCATGGCAACATCAAAGCCGGCTTCATCAACAGTGATGTTGCGCTCACGGCATACATCGGCGGTCAAATCCAGCGGGAAGCCATAGGTATCGTACAGTTTGAAAGCGGTTTCACCATCCAGCACATCGCCGCTGAGCTCTGCCAGTGCGCTGTCCAGAATGCCCAGTCCCCGCTCCAGCGTGCGGGCAAACTGTTCTTCTTCGCCTTTCAGTGCATTTTCCACAATGTGCTGAGTGGCCTTTAAATCCTTGGCGGCATCGCCCATCACGTCAATCAGCGTAGGCACCAGCTTGTAAAAGAAGGTGTCAGTTGCGCCCAGTTTGTAACCGTGGCGCACGGCGCGGCGAATAATGCGGCGCAGTACGTAACCCCGGCCTTCATTGGACGGCATTACGCCATCAGCCACCAAGAACGCGCAAGAGCGGATATGGTCAGCAATCACCCGCAGGGATTTATCTTCCAAATCGCTCACGCCGATAATCTCAGCGCTTTTGGCAATCAGGGTTTTGAATACGTCGATTTCATAGTTGGAATGCACCTTTTGCAAAATGGCCGCGATGCGCTCCAGCCCCATGCCGGTATCTACCGAAGGTTTCGGCAACGGTGACATGGTGCCATCAGCCTGGCGGTTAAACTGCATGAAAACGATGTTCCAGATTTCGATAAAGCGGTCACCGTCTTCTTCAGGAGTACCGGGACGGCCACCCCAGATGTGATCGCCATGATCATAGAAAATTTCAGTGCAAGGACCACAAGGACCGGTATCACCCATTTGCCAGAAGTTGTCGGAGGCATAAGGCGCGCCTTTATTATCCCCAATGCGGATAATGTCCTCGGCCGGAATGCCTATTTCCTTGTTCCAGATGTTAAAGGCTTCGTCATCGTTCTGGTAAACCGTTACGCACAGTTTTTCTTTTGGCAGTTTCAGCTCTTCGGTGAGGAAGGTCCAGGCAAACCGAATGGCATCATGCTTGAAGTAATCGCCGAAACTGAAGTTGCCTAACATCTCGAAAAAGGTGTGATGACGGGCGGTGTACCCCACATTATCCAGGTCGTTATGCTTGCCGCCGGCACGAACACAACGCTGCGCGGTGGTTGCGCGGCTGTAGCTGCGTTTTTCATTGCCAAGAAACACGTCTTTGAATTGGTTCATCCCGGCATTGGTAAACAGCAGTGTAGGGTCATTACCCGGTACTAAAGAACTACTGTCTACTACCTGGTGACCGTTCTTTCGGAAAAACTCCAGAAAAGCACTTCGCAGTGCGGCGGTGGTCTGATACATGAAATCGTCCTGAATAACTTAGGCTGTAATCTACAAATAGGGCCTGCGACAAGAAGCGCAGAAGCATTTGTTACACGTAATAGTTAATAGCCCGCCATTATAAGCGTGCAGGCACAGAATACCAATCAGAATCACGTGGCAAAGCCCCGCCGTCACCCAATCAAGTCCCATGCACAATGGCAACCAATACAGCACAGCCCAATGCTGACCATCGTCATCCCAAACAGCCAAGGGAAAGGCGCAAAAATCAAAGATGTTGCCCGCCGCCATATCCGTTCATCAACATGAAACCCTGTTACATGACATGGCCGGCAAACCGTCACAAACGCAACAAAAGGCTTAGTAAAGAGGGTGGTGGGTAAATAGAGAATTGATAAATGACGGGGTGTGTAGTGATCACTAAAGAGATGGCAATAGCACTGACAGGCGCTGCAGTTTTAAACCCCTTGGGCAGCGCCCTGGCCTCTCATGGGGAGTTTTACATGACAACACCATGACAACATCATGAAAACGCAACACGACACCTAAAGCGTTATGCCTCGGGGTCATCATCCAGCGCGGCAGCTATTTGCTCGTAATTGAACCCCTGTCCGGATAAATGACGCATACGACGGGCACGCTCTTTGGCATCCACGCCCTTGTTGTCAGCACCGAATTTTTTCAGTGCCCGAGCCTTGGCCAACTGCACCCAGTCACAATCCGCAGCAGCCAACGCCATTTCAACCGTTTCTTTGGTCAGGCCTTTTTGCAGGGCAGTCTGCCGAATTCTTACCGGGCCGTGGCCTTTGGCAATTTGCCCGCGTATCAGCATGGCGGCATAACGCTGGTCATCCACAACGCCCTGCTGCTCCAACGCATCCAGTAACGGCGCTATGTCCAACTTGGCAAAGCCTTTATCCAGCAGTCGGGCGCATAACTGCCCCCGGCTGTAATCGCGGCGCGCCAATAGCGTCACCGCGGCATCCTTGACTGACTCGCTCAGAAGATTTCTCCGGTTTCCATATCCACATTATCTTCGGGAGTGGCAGCTGGCGCTGTGGCCGCATCCGCCCCTTTATGCAGCAACATTTCGCGTAGCTTGCGCTCAATCTCTTGCGCTATTTCAGGGTTTTCCCGCAGGAACTTACCGGCATTGGCACGCCCCTGACCAATTTTATCCCCTTGATAGCTATACCAGGCACCTGATTTTTCAACCAATTTGTGGGTTACCCCCAAATCGACCAGCTCCCCTACACGATTAATCCCCTGGCCATAAAGGATTTGAAACTCCGCTTGTTTGAAAGGCGCTGCCACCTTGTTTTTCACCACTTTGACGCGGGTTTCATTACCCACGACTTCATCGCCTTCTTTAATCGAGCCGGTGCGGCGGATATCCAAACGGACGGAAGCGTAGAATTTCAGGGCATTACCACCGGTGGTGGTTTCAGGGTTACCGAACATCACCCCGATTTTCATGCGGATTTGGTTAATGAAAATCAGCAAGGTATTGGATTGTTTCAGATTACCCGCCAACTTACGCATGGCCTGGCTCATCATGCGGGCTGCCAGCCCCATGTGGGAATCACCAATCTCCCCTTCAATTTCTGCTTTAGGGGTCAAGGCGGCAACCGAGTCCACGATAATCACATCCACCGCGCCGCTGCGGGTCAAGGCATCACAGATTTCCAATGCCTGCTCGCCGGTATCCGGCTGGGAACACAGTAGATTATCGATATCGACCCCTAGCTTGCGGGCATAAATCGGGTCAAGCGCGTGTTCGGCATCAATAAAGGCACACACTTTACCTTCCCGCTGTGCGGCGGCAATCACTTCCAGCGTCAAGGTGGTTTTCCCGGAGGATTCAGGGCCGTAGATTTCTACGATGCGTCCCAAGGGTAAGCCGCCGGCGCCCAAGGCGACATCCAGCGAGAGTGAACCGGTGGAAATGGTTTCCACGTCCATGCTTCTGTCTTCACCCAATTTCATAATCGAGCCTTTGCCAAACTGTTTTTCAATCTGGCCCAGCACAGCGTTTAACGCTTTCTCTTTGTTCGGATCAATCTTCATTCTGGTTCCCTCTTGGCACAACCTGCGCGTTGTGAAATGCCTGTCATCACCCGGGCGGGCAAAAATCGCTTCAACATTACGTCAGTAGTATACTGTACAATCATACAGTATCAACCCCTGTGCATGATTAATTTAGCGATGACTATCCAAGGGCCAGCAGCGTTTCATCAAAGTCATCCGCTTACCGGTTTGGCAGACAAAATTTACGATGCTGAACTTCATCCCCTGCAAATACCTGTTAATATTGCCAGTTAAATTGCGGGTTTATTCCCGAGTAACCAGAAGAAGAACTGCGCTAGCATATGATGCAAAATTCAGCTGCCAATCCCGGTATCGATCTCGAAAAGCACACGCCCATGATGCGGCAATATCTCACCATGAAAGCACAGCATAACGACATGTTGCTGTTTTACCGCATGGGGGATTTTTATGAACTTTTTTATGACGACGCTCGGCGCGCCTCTGAACTGCTGGGCATCTCCCTAACCGCACGCGGCAAGAGTGGCGGAGATCCCATCCCCATGGCCGGGATCCCTTATCATGCCGTAGAGAGCTACCTGGCAAAGTTGGTGCAACAGGGGGAATCCGTTGCCATTTGTGAACAGGTGGGAGACCCGGCATTGGCCAAAGGGCCAGTGGAGCGCAAGGTGGTGCGCATTGTAACCCCCGGTACACTGACCGATGAAGCCCTGCTGCAAGAGCGGCAAGATAACCTGCTGGCCGCCGTCTATGACGGCACAAACGGTTTTGGCTATGCCACGCTGGATGTGGCCTCCGGGCGTTTTATCATCACAGAGCTTGATACGCTTGAAAGCCTTGAAGCCGAACTGCAACGCACCAAGCCCGCCGAGTTGCTGTACAGCGAAGACTTTGCTCCCCAGCAACTGCTTGACAGCATTAAGGGAAAACGTCGCCGTCCCGAGTGGGAGTTTGATTTTGACACGGCCATGCGTTTATTGCTGGAACAATTTGGCACCAAGGATTTACGTGGTTTCGGCATTCAAAAGGCCCGGCTTTCATTACAGGCGGCAGGCTGCTTGATGCAGTATGTGCGTGACACCCAGCGCACGGCCCTGCCCCACATCAATGCCATTCACCAATGCAACCCCAGCGACAGCATAGTGCTGGATGCGGCCACCCGGCGTAATCTGGAGCTGACCCAAAACCTGTCCGGCGGACGGGAACATACACTGGCCGCCGTACTGGATGCCACCGCCACCCCCATGGGCAGCCGCATGTTGCAACGCTGGATCCATCAGCCGTTACGCCAACGGCCATTGATTGAAGCGCGGCACAATGCCGTGGCCGAATTGCTCTCCACGGGAACCTACGAATCGCTGCATCCTTTGCTCAAATCACTGGGGGATGTAGAGCGCATTATCGCCCGGCTAGCCATCCGCAATGCCCGTCCCCGGGATTTGGCACGTTTACGCCAGGCACTGGCTCTGTTGCCGGATATCCAGCAACAGATGACCAAACTGCAGCAAGCCCATTTGCAACAGATCAAACAACAACTGGGCGAGTTTCCGGAGACGCTGTCACTGTTGCAACGGGCCATTGTGGATAATCCGCCGGTGTTAATTCGTGATGGTGGCGTTATTCGGGAAGGGTACCATGCCGAGCTGGATGAATGGCGCCGCTTAAGTGACGGGGCCACTGATTACTTGCAACAGCTGGAAGTGCGGGAAAAGGAACGCACCGGCATTGCCACGTTGAAGGTGGGTTTTAACCGGGTGCATGGCTATTACATTGAAGTGTCCCGCGGCCAGTCCGACTTGGTACCCATGAGTTACCAACGGCGCCAGACCCTGAAAAACACGGAACGCTACATCATTCCCGAACTCAAGGAATATGAAGAAAAAGTGCTGTCCAGCCAGGGGAAAGCGCTGGCGCTGGAAAAACAGCTCTGGGATGAATTGTTTGATTTGCTGTTGCCCCAACTCCACGCCCTGCAATGTTTTGCCATTGCCGCCGCCGAGCTGGATGTACTGAGTAATTTTGCCGAACGGGCCGAGTCATTCAATTACTGTCAGCCCCAACTCACGGATGATACAGGGATAGATATTGCCGAAGGCCGCCACCCGGTGGTGGAGCGGGTTAGCACCGCCCCCTTTATTGCCAACCCGGTGATCCTCAACCCCAAACGCCGCATGCTGATTGTGACCGGCCCCAACATGGGTGGGAAGTCCACCTATATGCGGCAAGTGGCGCTGATAACCTTAATGGCGCATATCGGCAGTTTTGTGCCGGCCACCCACGCCATCATCGGGCCGGTGGATAGGATTTTCACCCGCATAGGTGCATCTGATGACCTGGCATCCGGTCGCTCCACCTTCATGGTGGAAATGACGGAAACCGCCAACATTCTGCATAACGCCACGGCAAACAGCCTGGTTCTGATGGATGAAATCGGCCGGGGAACCTCCACCTATGACGGCATGTCACTGGCCTGGGCCGCCGCTGAATATCTTGCGCAAAAATTAGGGGCGCTGACGCTGTTTGCCACCCACTATTTTGAATTGACACAACTGGCCACATTGTTACCGCAGGTCATCAACGTACATCTGGATGCCATGGAGCACGCCGATACCATTGTCTTTATGCATGCGGTACAGGAAGGGGCAGCCAGCAAGAGTTACGGGTTGCAGGTAGCGGCCCTTGCCGGCGTGCCCGCAAAAGTCATCAAGGCCGCCAAACAGAAATTGCGGGAGTTGGAAGCCCGGGATAGCCACCATGGCACCGAGGCGGCGCCATTGCAGCCAAGCTTGCCCTTGGAGTATGAGCCATCAGCGCTGGAGCTTGCACTCAAACGGCTTAATCCGGATGAGTTAACCCCCAAGGCGGCGCTGGAAGTATTGTATCAATTGCAGGCTTTGGCCAATCAGCCCTAATGACCAAACCCCCGGTGCGTTTAACCGGGTTATGGCAAAACACAAAAAAAGCGCACAGGTTAATGACTGTGCGCTTTTTTCACTCAATCTCAGTGACGTTTTGCAATGGCAAACGCCCCTCCCTCACGCCAACGCCGTGCAGGGGTTACATTTTGAATAACGCCTCTACGGACAACCCTTGTGCGGAAATCATATCCCGTAAGCGCTTGAGCGCTTCCACCTGAATCTGCCGCACCCGTTCACGGGTAAGCCCGATTTCAGACCCCACATCTTCCAGTGTGGCCGGTTCATATCCCAGCAGCCCGAAACGCCGGGCTAACACTTCCCGCTGTTTGGTGCTCAGTTCATTCAACCACTTCACCACAGATTTGGACATGTCTTCCTCTTGCACCTGGGCATCCGGGGTATAGCTGTCGTCATCAGGCAACACGTCCAGCAACGCTTTTTCGTTATCACCGCCAATGGGCATATCCACAGAGGTGATTTTTTCATTCAATTTCAGCATGCGACTGACGTCGGCACTGGGCAAGTCCAGTTTATCGGCTATCTCTTCCGCGGTGGGTTCATGATCCAGTTTATGCGCCAGTTCCCTGGCAGTACGCAGGTATACGTTCAGCTCCTTGACCACGTGTATGGGCAGGCGGATGGTGCGGGTCTGGTTCATGATGGCCCGTTCAATGGTTTGACGGATCCACCATGTGGCATAGGTGGAAAAACGAAATCCCCGTTCAGGATCAAATTTTTCCACGGCGCGGATAAGACCCAGATTGCCCTCTTCGATGAGATCCAATAACGCCAAACCGCGATTGTTGTAACGACGGGCGATTTTGACCACCAGCCGTAGATTACTTTCAATCATTCGATTTCGGGACTTTTCGCAACCTTTGAGCGATTTGCGAGAAAAATAGACTTCCTCTTCTGCGGTGAGTAGCGGAGAAAAACCGATTTCGCTGAGATACAGCTGGGTAACATCAAGGTTTTTCTGCAGATCGTCCTGCACGCGTTCTGCCAGTGCTTCAGCCTGTTGCACGTTGCTGTCCACCGACAGGTCTGCATATTCCTGCACGGAAGTTTTGGTATTATTTCGGCTCATAAGTGCTCTCCCAAAATTTTCAACAGTAATCTACATTTGGTGTTTTCCTCCGATGCCAAAGTGGCGCCAAACCATCAACGTTTGGGTAAATAATTCAAAGGGTTAACAGGTTTTCCGTGGTAACGTATTTCAAAGTGAAGCATTACCCGATCCGTGCCTGTACTTCCCATTTTGGCAATAGTCTGTCCTGCCGAGACGTGTTGTTTTTCCTTAACTAAGACCTTATCTGCATGTGCGTATGCGCTCAGATAATCATCGCTATGTTTGATAATAACGAGGTTTCCATATCCTCGTAAGGCATTACCGGCATAGACTATTCGACCATCAGCAGCGGCTTTTATAATATCGCCACGACTACCAGCAATCTTAATTCCCCTATTGCCTTGTTCTTTATTGGAAAACGTTGCTATCAACTTGCCATTTGCCGGCCATAACCACTGGCTGACATTTTCAGGTAGAACAACCCCCGAACTGTGGACAACTCCGTTAACAACTTGTTTACCATTGGTTACAATGTACGCAGTGTTATGGGCAGAATCAAGTGTTTTTTGCGATGTGGGCGATGAGGCTCCTTTCACTACCTCTTTATGGGTAATAATCTGTTTTTTCTCATTTTTATGTTTTGCTGTCGGCACTTGCCGTTTGAAGTTTTTACTCGATGAAGGGGCTTGGCTGGCGCGTGGGGAATCAACCAGCCGTAAAACCTGGCCGGGGTAGATGGTATAAGCGGAGTCCAAGTGGTTCAGCCGGGCCAAATCCCGGTAATCCTTGTCGGCAGCCCAGGCAATGGAGTACAGGGTATCGCCCTTGTGCACCCGGTAATGTTTGGCATCGTTCAAATAACCTTTTTCGATCACCGGGCGAGTGCCGTTGATGGAATAAACCGGGGCGGGATGAGACGCTTTAAAACTACACCCACCAAGAAGCAGTAACGCAGTGATGCAGAGCAACCCGGTGTGGTTTCCCCAAAGACTTAATGTGCGGACACTCAAATGACATTTTCTCTGGGACACTCCGTTCCTCTCTGTTTGGCTTAGGCGATAGGTTTAGGCCAATGCACCACTCACTAACGGGACAAATCTGACCGCTTCCACCACATTGGAGGTATAGGTTTCTCCGTGGCGCACAATGCGTAATAACTGTTGGTTATCTTCGCCGATGGGAATGATCAGCACCCCGCCGTCAACCAATTGGCGTAACAGGGCATCCGGAATATCCGCTGCTGCCGCAGTTACCACAATGGCGTCAAACGGTGCCCGGTTTTCCCATCCTTGCCAACCATCACCGTATTTGAATGACACGTTATGCAAATCCAGCCGTTTCAATCGTTGCCGGGCCTGGATTTGCAGGCTCTTTATGCGCTCCACCGTATAAAGCTGCGGCACCAGTTGCGCCAACACTGCAGCCTGATAACCGGAGCCGGTACCAATTTCCAAGACTTTGCCAGGATGGGTGGCCATCACCAGCTCCGTCATGCGCCCCACAATGTAGGGCTGGGAAATGGTTTGCCCGGAGCCTATGGGCAAGGCGGTGTTTTCATAGGCTTTGTGGGCCAAGGCACCGTCAATAAACAACTCTCTGGGTGTTGATGCCAGTACCTGAAGCACCTGGGGATGGTTTATCCCGGCGTCACTGAGTTTACGGGTTAACTGCAGTGCCGCAGATGCTGAAGCTGCGCGACTCATAGTTTCTCAATCCACTGTTGCAATTTTGATAACTGTCGGTATGCCGTCAGATCTACGGTTAATGGTGTTATAGACACATAGCCCTGAGCCACGGCGTAAAAGTCGGTATCCTCCCCCACATCCAGCTCAATCCCCGGAGGGCCGAGCCAGAAGATCTCACGTCCGTGTGGATCAGTCGTCCGAACCATATCTTCAGCTTTATGACGGGTTCCCAAGCGGGTCACCCTGATCCCCTGAATATGATCCATGGGTAAATCCGGTACATTGATGTTCAGGATCTGATCCGATGCAATGGGAAAGCGTTTCAGTCCCTCAATGATTTTCAGTGTATACGCTGCGGCCGTACCGTAGTGGGTCAATGCCCGACCAGCCAAAGACACCGCCACCGCGGGTAATCCTAAAAACCGCCCTTCCATGGCCGCGGCCACCGTGCCGGAATACAAGGTATCATCCCCCATGTTGGCACCGGCATTAATGCCGGAAACCACCATGTCGGGTTCGCCATCGCCGCACAATTCCCGAATGGCCAAGTGAACACAATCTGTAGGTGTACCGTTTACTGAGATGTAGCCGTTGTCCAACTTATTAATTCTCAACGGGTTCGTCAAGGTTAATGAGTTGCTTGCCCCGGAGCAGTTACGATCCGGCGCCACGGTTTGCACTGTGGCCACCTGTGAAAGGGTCTCCGTCAGAACCCTAATGCCAGGAGCGGTCACCCCATCATCATTGCTGACCAGAATTTTCATGCTTGCTTGTTGTCCTGTTGCGCTTCTTTTTCGGCAATGGCCTGTTGCCAGCGGCGTTCGGCCACATCGGTATAGTCGAGTAATTCGCGCAGCACCGAGGTGGCATAAGCACCGGCGGGCAATACAAAGCTTATGCGCAGCCCTTCCGGCACAACCGTCCAACTCATGGCTTGGGGAAACAGCAACAAGGGACGGCGCTCCTGGGATAGCCCGGCATGTTCCAGCCCATCCAAATCCTCGCCATAATCTGCCAGGACAGCCGTTTCAAATTCACGGGCATCCCCCTGGGACAGGGGCAGTCCCCGTCCCCACAGGGGAGCGGACAATTGAATGTCCTGAGAGGCCAAACGCTGTTTGAGCACATCGTCCCATGATTCAGCCACAAAAAAGCTATGGCTGCCGGCCAGCATCACGCAGTCACCGGCCAGCAAGGCATCGGGATGCTGCTGCAATCTTGCCGACACCACACTGTTGAACAGCATGGAGCGCAAGGCCGACAGGTACAGGGAGCGTTTATTGCGATCCTTCACTTTTTTGCCCGCCAGCATTTCACGGGCTTTGGCAATATTGCCGCCACGGTGCCCAAAGCGCTGCTCGCCAAAATAGTTGGGCACGCCATGCTGGCGAATTTTCTCCAGCCGCTGCTGAATATCATCCAGCCCGCTCACGTCTCGCAAAATGAGGGTGAAACGGTTTCCCATCAGCGCCCCGATGCGTAATTTTTTACTGTGTCGCTGGCTGCTGATGATATGCAAGTTATCAGCATTCAACTGCTGCCAGTCCGGGGTTTCCTTGCCGGGGATGCGCACGCCGAACCACTGCTCGGTGACGGCGTTTTTATCTTTCTGTCCGGCAAAGGTAACCTCTTTGGGATGCACGCCGGCAAATTTGGCTATCATGTCGGCCACCGCTGCCGTATTAAGCCCGTTTTTACGGATATGCAGCAAATGGTGCTCGCCTTCACCCGTGGCCGTAAAAGGTAACAGTTCTTGCACCAAAAAGTCGCTGTTTTGGGTACGCAAAGCGCCCTGGCCACTGGGTTTTCCGTAAAGGTAATGCAGCTCTACCACGCAACTTGCTCCTCTGTTAATGATTGCAACAGCACCACCGCTTCCACGGCAATCCCCTCTTTACGGCCGGTAAAGCCTAATTTTTCCGTGGTGGTGGCTTTAACGTTAATGGCATCCAGCGCCACGTTCAAATCGGCGGCCAACACGCTACACATGGGCGCAATATGGGGTGCCATTTTCGGTGCCTGGGCAATAATGGTGACATCCAGATTGCCCACACCAAAGCCACGCTGTTGCACCAGTGTTACGCAGTGCCTAAGCAATGCCCGGCTATCGGCCCCTTTGAATTTGGGGTCGGTATCAGGGAAATGACGGCCAATATCACCCAATGCCATGGCCCCCAACAAGGCATCTGCCACGGCATGCAACACCACGTCGCCATCTGAATGTGCTTCAAGCCCCGTATCGTAAGGGACGGTAACGCCCCCCAGGATCAACGGCTTATTGCCCCCAAATTTGTGGACATCAAAACCATGCCCTATTCGTATTTTCATCAATGACTCCCGTTATCCGGTTTCAGTTAACATTGCACATGACGATGGCGCAGATATAAGGCTGCCAATGTCAAATCGTCCGGATGAGTTACCTTAATATTATCGCTGCGACCGGGCACCAACCCGGGGTGAATACCGGCCCACTCCATGGCGGAGGCTTCATCTGTCACCACCGCGCCTGCGGCAATGGCGGCTGTGAGA
The DNA here is from genome assembly GCF_046765975.1 of Shewanella mytili. Taxonomy (NCBI): domain Bacteria; kingdom Pseudomonadati; phylum Pseudomonadota; class Gammaproteobacteria; order Alteromonadales; family Shewanellaceae; genus Shewanella; species Shewanella mytili. The sequence goes on from NZ_JBKOUD010000004.1 coordinate 59,683, forward strand.
TGTTGCTGCAACAGCCGTGCAGGAAACAGCTGAGGGGTTAATGCATGCCACAAGGCATCCCGTGACACGGTTTCCTGAATGCTGCCATCAACAGATGCTCGCTTCATGGTGTCCCGTACGGGAGTGGCTAAAATCGCCCCTTGAGGGTATTGGGTACGCGCTGCCAGTAATTTATCAATGTCGCCATGAGTCAAACAGGGTCTGGCGGCATCGTGCACCAGTGCCCAGGCGCTGGTGTTTGTGACATGATTGAGCGCTGCCAGCACTGAGTCTGCCCGCGCCTGCCCGCCCGTTACGGTTAACAGCTTGGGATGATGAGCCTGGGGCAGCTTGGCAAAAAACACATCTTGCGGATGCAAGGCCACAATCACTTGGGTGATGGCCGGGTGCCCCAGCAACAGCTGTAAGGTACACCCCAGAATGCAGCCATCCTGCAATGGCAGGTATTGTTTGGGACAATCAGCCCCCATGCGGCTGCCAATCCCGGCGGCGGGCACAATGGCAATGACCTCCTGGTCCGCCTGTTCTTGCGTATGCTGTAATTCAGTTCGATTCATGATGCCCTGCAATAAAAAACCTGGCGACTGTCAGTTGGTAGATACCGTCATGGAGCGCTGTTCACCGCCCACCACCCGATAAAACGTCTCGCCTTTTTTGATGAGCCCCAATTCATTGCGGGCCCGCTCTTCGATGGCTTCTTTGCCGCTGCGCAAATCCAGGATCTCTTCTTTCAATGCCTGGTTGCGCGCTTCGAGCGTGGCGTTATTGTGTTGTTGCTGAGCGATTTGCCGCTGCAAATGGAAATATTCGGTAAGGCTGTTGTCTCCCCACCATAACCGGTACTGCATCAACCCCAGCAACAGGCATCCTAACAAAAGCAAAGGTTTCATAGGCGGTGCAAACCCTTCCTGACAAATGTTCTGCGACAGATAGTACAACAAAAAAGGCCACCTGGTGGTGGCCTTTTCCATCTGTTGCTGGCTATCTTGCCAAAAACGCGGCTTATGCCTGCGCTTTAATCGCAGCCAGTCCCAGGAAAGGTGCTTTTTCGCCCAATTGCTCTTCAATGCGCAGCAACTGGTTGTATTTGGCAATACGGTCTGAACGGCACAAAGAACCGGTCTTGATCTGGCCAGCGGCAGTGCCTACAGCCAAATCAGCAATGGTGGCATCTTCGGTTTCACCACTGCGGTGAGAGATAACGGCAGTATAACCCGCTTCTTTTGCCATCCGAATGGCCGCCAGCGTTTCGGTTAAGGAACCAATCTGGTTAAATTTGATCAGGATGGAGTTACCGATGCCCTGCTCAATGCCACGGGCCAGAATTTTAGTGTTGGTCACAAACAAGTCGTCACCCACCAGCTGGATCTTGTTACCGAGGATTTTGGTCAGGTAAGCCCAGCCTTCCCAGTCGGATTCATCCAGGCCATCTTCGATGGAGACAATCGGGTATTCTTCGGTCAATGATTTCAGGAAATCAGAAAATTCATTGGCAGAGAACACCTTGCCTTCACCGGCCAGATCATATTTTCCGTCTTTGTAAAATTCGGAGGCGGCGCAATCCAGTGCCAAGGTCACATCACTGCCCAGTGCATAACCGGCAGCAGCGATGGCTTCTTTGATGACTGCCAAGGCTTCGGCATTAGATGACAGGTTGGGCGCAAAACCGCCTTCATCACCCACAGCAGTATTCAAGCCTTTGGCTTTCAGGACTTTTTTCAGATTATGGAAAATTTCAGCGCCCATGCGCAGCGCTTCACGGAACGTCTGGGCACCTACGGGCTGGATCATGAATTCCTGGATATCCACGTTATTGTCGGCATGCTCGCCGCCGTTGAGGATATTCATCATGGGAACAGGCATACTGTACTGCCCTGGGGTGCCGTTAAGCTCGGCAATATGGGCATACAAGGGCACACCCTTGAATGCTGCGGCGGCTTTGGCTGCGGCCAGTGATACGGCCAAAATGGCGTTAGCACCCAGTTTGTCTTTGTTTTCGGTGCCGTCCAACTCAATCATGATGTTGTCCAGCTCAGCCTGGGCGGTGGCATCTTTACCCAGCAACGCGTCACGGATAGGGCCATTGATATTGCCCATGGCCAGCAAAACCCCTTTGCCCAGATAACGGCTCTTGTCGCCATCGCGCAGTTCCAGTGCTTCCCGGCTGCCGGTAGAAGCACCTGAGGGTGCTGCAGCCATACCGATAAATCCACCTTCCAGATGCACTTCGGCTTCTACAGTGGGGTTACCGCGCGAATCCATGATTTCGCGACCAATGACGTTAACAATCTTAGCCATAATATCCTCAATTCAGAGATAAAGATTAAAAGAAAAACCCATACCCATATAGCATCCCCATGACATAGGTACCGGGCTCTTGATACGGTAGCGGTGTTCCATCATACGACATTCCCGGCATATTGATGAAGCACCGTCAGCATTTATAAAAAAACCGGCACTGCATTGCAGCACCGGTTCTTGGCATCTTAGCCTAATTTGCTTTTCTGGTAGGCACTGGCAGCAGTGACGAACCCTTCAAACAACGGATGGCCATCCCGTGGGGTGGAGGTGAATTCCGGATGGAACTGACCGGCCACAAACCATGGATGATTAGGCAGCTCAATCATTTCCACCAGTTTGCGATCTGATGACAAGCCACTGAATACCAGACCGGCGGCTTCCAGCTGCGGTACAAAGGTGTTGTTGACTTCGTAACGGTGACGGTGACGCTCAACACAGCTGTCGCTGCCATAGGCGGTCGCAGCCTTGGTGCCCGGGATAAGATGACACAACTGGGCGCCCAAACGCATGGTGCCGCCCAAATCCGAGGCTTCGTCACGATGTTCCACATGCCCTTCTTCATCAATCCATTCGGTGATCAATCCCACTACAGGATAAGGCGTTTGTGGATCGAATTCTGTAGAGTGCGCGCCTTCCATACCGGCCACATGGCGAGCAAATTCAATCAGGGCAACCTGCATCCCCAAGCAGATGCCGAAGTAAGGCAAGTTGTGCTCACGGGCATATTGCGCCGCCATGATTTTGCCTTCTATGCCACGGTTGCCAAAGCCGCCGGGCACCAGAATGCCATCCAGCCCTTCCAGCACTTCCACGCCTTTGGCTTCCACGGTCTGGGAGTCAATATACTTGATGTGCACTGACATGCGGGTCTTGATCCCAGCATGTTTCAGCGCTTCATTCACGGATTTGTAAGCATCCGGCAGTTCAGTGTATTTACCCACCATCCCGATGGTAACTTCACCGTTGGGGTTGGCTTCCTGGTAAATCACGTTTTCCCATTCTGACAAATCCGCATCATTGCATTGCAGGCCGAAGCGTTTCACCACCAGCTCATCCAGCCCCTGGGAGCGCAGCAGCGCCGGGATTTTATAGATGGAGTCCACATCCCGCAGGGAGATGACCGCTTTTTCTTCCACATTGCAGAACAGGGAAATTTTTGCCCGTTCGGTGGCAGGAATCGCCCGATCGCCACGGCACACCAGAATGTCTGGCGCAATGCCAATGGAGCGCAGTTCTTTCACTGAATGCTGGGTGGGTTTGGTTTTCACTTCCTGGGCCGGGCCAATGAAAGGCACCAGCGTCAGGTGCATGTACATGCTGCGCTCACGGCCCAGCTCAACCCCCAACTGACGGATGGATTCCAAAAATGGCAGTGATTCGATATCACCCACGGTGCCGCCAATCTCCACAATGGCTACATCGTGTCCTTCGCCGCCTTCCAGCACTTTTTCCTTGATGGCATTGGTAATGTGGGGGATCACCTGAATGGTGGCGCCCAGATAATCACCACGGCGCTCCTTGCGCAGCACTTCTTCGTAGATGCGGCCGGTGGTAAAGTTATTACGCCGTCCCATTTTGGTACGAATAAACCGTTCATAGTGGCCCAAATCCAGATCGGTCTCGGCACCGTCTTCGGTGACAAACACTTCGCCGTGCTGGATGGGGCTCATGGTGCCCGGATCAACGTTAATATAAGGATCCAGCTTCATGATGGTCACATTGAGGCCCCGCGCCTCCAATATTGCGGCCAATGAAGCAGCTGCAATGCCTTTGCCTAGTGATGAAACCACACCACCGGTTACGAAGATATACCTTGTAGTCATGCTGAACCTGAGAAAAAAAGAGTGAGAATTTAGCGCTCGAATGACGCGCCAGGATGGGGCGACAGTATATCAAAAGCCTCAGGATTTACCAAACCGTGAATCATGAAAATTGTGATGACCAGGGATTTACAAATAGCCGCTTAACGGCGCTCTTGCTGCTTAACCTGCTCCCAAAACTGATCCAGTGACGCTAAGCTATGCTCACTAAAGGGTTTTCCCGATTGTTGCACCCGCTGTTCCACCCCGCGAAAACGCCGCTCGAATTTATGATTGGCTTGTCGCAGCGCTTCTTCAGGGTTAACGCCCACATGGCGCGCCAGATTCACCACGGCAAACAACAAATCGCCCACCTCTTCTTGCAAGCGCTCGGCATTGGCCGGAGATTGCTGGGCTTCCTCCATCACTTCCCCCAGCTCTTCCTCCACCTTGGCGGCCACCGGTGCCAGCGCATCCCAGTCAAAGCCGACCCTGGCCACCCGTTTCTGGATTTTGGCCGCCCGGCTGAGAGCCGGCAACGCTAGGGGAATGTCATCCAGCAGGGAGATCAACTGCCGAGACTGGCGCTCTTGGGCCTTGAGACTTTCCCAGTTTTCATGCAAATCATCAATTTTGGCATCGGCAAACACGTGGGGATGGCGAGAAACCAGTTTGTCACAGATGCTGCTGACCACGGTGTCAAAATCAAACCGTTGCTGCTCTTTGGCCATCTGGGCATAAAACACCACCTGAAACAGTAAGTCCCCAAGCTCCGCGGGCAGCCCCTGCCAGTCTTGCCGCTCGATGGCATCCGCCACCTCATAGGCTTCTTCCAGCGTAAACGGAATAATGGACTGAAAGGTTTGCGCCTGATCCCAAGGGCATCCCTGCTGGGGATCCCGCAGTTTTGCCATAATGGCCAATAATCTTTCCATACCTGCTGAATCTGCCATAACCTGTTGATGTCTCTTCTATTGACTGCTTGATGATACTGCAATACCCATTGCCAAGCGCGGCCGCTGACTACAGACGACGCGCCTCTATGACCCCGTCGACCTGATTGAGTTTGGAAATGACCCGGGACAAACCTTCCACGTTATACAGTTCCATCTCCAGCTCAATGGTGGCGGTTTGGGTTTTGACATCCGAAGAGGTATTCATCGCCAGCACATTGGACTTCTCCGCCGCCAGCACGGAGGTGAGATCCCGCAACAAGCCGGTACGATCATTGGCCATCACCCGCAGCCTCACTTTGTAGCCGCCGGAATAGTTTTCGCCCCACACCACATCCACCACCCGCTCTGGATGGGCACGCACCAGCTCTTTGAGCTGTTCACAGTCAGCCCGGTGTACCGAAATGCCCCGGCCTTTGGTGATGAACCCGAAAATTTCATCCCCCGGCACCGGCTGGCAGCAACGGGCCAGATGGCTCATCAGATTACCCACGCCGTTGACTTCGATGCGATCCTTGCCACTGCCGCCGTTGGCTTTCTGTCCGCCTTTTTTGACCAGCTCTTCAATGGCATCCTCTTCGGAGGGGTGCTCCTGACGGCACTGGCCCTGGATATAATTCACCACCTGGTTCAAACGCACGTCGCCGCCGCCAATGGCCGCCAGCAAGTCATCCATATTGCCCACGTTAAAACGTTCCACGGCAATAAAGGCGTCTTTCAGGTTAAGGCCGATGCGAGACAACTCCGCGTCCAGCATCTCCCGGCCTGCCACCAGGTTTTTATCCCGGTCTTGCTGTTTCAACCAGTGCAGGATTTTGCTGCGGGCACGGGAGGTCTTGATGTATCCCAGATTTGGGTTCAGCCAGTCCCGTTTGGGGTTGGGGGTTTTGGAGGTGATGATTTCCACCCGCTCACCGGTTTGTACCTGATAGGTAAAAGGCACAATGCGGCCGTCCACCTTGGCACCAATACAGCGATGGCCCACTTGCGAGTGAATGTAATAGGCAAAATCCAGCACGGTGGAGCCGCCGGGCAGGTCAACCACCTCACCTGACGGCGTGAATACGTAAACCCGGTCTTCAAATACCTGGGCGCGGATCTCTTCTACCAGATTGCCGCTTTCGGCCACATCTTCCTGCCATTGCAGGATTTTACGCAGCCAGTTGATTTTTTCTTCATAGCCCGTCTGTTTGCCAGCGGTGCCCTCTTTGTATTTCCAGTGCGCCGCCACCCCGAGCTCGGCATCATCGTGCATCTGCTGGGTACGGATCTGGATTTCCACCGTTTTGCCTTCAGGCCCCACCACCACGGTGTGAATGGACTGATAGCCGTTGGGTTTGGGATTGGCGATATAATCATCAAACTCCCGGGGGATATGGTGCCAAAGGGTGTGAACCACCCCCAGCGCGCCATAACAATCCTGTAAGCGCTCGGTCACCACCCGCACGGCGCGCACATCAAACAGCTCATCGAATTTCAGGTGTTTGCCACGCATTTTGCGCCAGATGGAGTAGATGTGCTTGGGGCGACCGTACACTTTGGCGGCAATCTGTTCGTCATCCAGCCGTTGCTGCAGTTGCGCCACGAAATTGTCGATGTAGACTTCCCTATCCAGCCGTTTGCCATCCAGTTGCCGGGCAATCTCTTTGTAGGTATCCGGATGCAGGTAACGAAACGACAGGTCTTCCAGCTCCCATTTGAGCTGGCCGATGCCCAGACGGTTGGCCAACGGGGCATAAATGTCGGCAATTTCCCGGGCCAGTAATACCCGGTTTTCTTCATCCGCGCTTTTTACCTGCCGCAGCAGGTACACTTTCTCCGCCAGCTTAATCACCACGGCGCGCACATCTTCCACCATGGCCAGCAACATTTTACGGATGTTATCAATTTGCGATTCCGTGGTGCGGCTATCATGACTCAGCTGCAAATAACCGATGGCATCCATGGTTTTCACGCTGCGCACCAGAGCGGCCAGGCTGGGGGCGCACCGCTCAAGCAGGTATTCGTCGTCAATCAGTCCGGCTTCGAAACACACAAACAATACCGAAGCCTGCAGGGTTTCAATATCCATGTTCAGCGGCGCCAGAATTTCAATCAGTTCCCGGGCCTTGGCCTGCAGCTCGGATGGCGCAATATGGCATTTACCCAAGGGCAAACGCTCCAGTTGCTGCAACAATGCCAGTAATTGCCGGGCTTCTTCTGGCTGAGCCACATGACGCTTCACCCAGTCATCCAGGGTAAAGTCCGGATCCTGAAAATGCGCTTCGCGAACAGATACCATCTTTGTTTCCTTTTATTGGCCTGTAAAAAACAGACGCCTCCAGACCCTCTATCTTGGGATTTGCCTGCGGGAAGTCAAACCCCAGATGGCAATTTTTGGCAAACCGCCTGTAAAGCGGTGATTATTTGCGCGTAAATAATGCCATGGCTTCGATGTGATGCGTCTGGGGAAACATGTCCAGCAAGGCCAGTTGACTAAGCTGGTATCCCTCAGCGCTCAGGCGGGCACTGTCCCGGGCCAGGTTGGCCGGATTGCACGACACGTACACCACGGCTTCTGGTGCCAGCCGCGGCAATTGGGCCAGCAATTCCCAAGCGCCGGCGCGGCTGGGATCCAGCAGCAATTTATCCACCTTGTGTAACCAGGGTTGCGTGTGCAGTTCGCCGTTAAGGTCGGCGCAGTAAAATGTGGCGTTTGCCAGTCCTGCCGCCATGGCATTGCGCCGCGCCTGTTCCACCAGTTGCACCACCCCTTCAACACCTGTCACGTTGGCGCCGCAGTCCGCCAATGGCAGGCTGAAATTTCCCATGCCACAAAAGAGGTCCAGAATCCGTTCCCCGGGTTTTGGGGCCAGCCACTGCAACGCCTTGGCCAACATCAGCTGGTTTACCCCGCCATTGACCTGAATGAAATTACCGGGGTTAAAATGCAGTGTCAGCTGCCGCTTAGCGCCGGCACACAGATAAAACGGTTGCTGCCCTGCCAGGTATTCATATTCATCATCGCCGTATTGCAGCGCCAGGTGGCAGTTGAGCCGGTTTGCCAACTCCGACAGACGGCGGCGATCTTTGTCCGCGACGGTTTTTGTCATCCGCAAAACCACCAAGGGGCCGCTGTCTGCCGCGATTAATTCCACATGTCCCAAATGACCCACACTTTGCAACTGCGCCAACGATGCCGCTAGCGGTTTTATCAGGGCGGACAATGCCGGCATCAGTACCGGACAGCTTTCCACGGCAATCACCTTGTTGCTGTCTTTGGCGCGAAATCCCATGGAAAACCGTTTATTGGCTTTATCGTACCAGGTGGCCAAGCGGGCTTTACGGCGATAAGCCAGCGCTGAATCACTCAGCACCTCAATGGGGGGAAGCCCGTCAATGTCCGAGAATTTCTGGAACAGCTCGGTTAACACCTGCTGCTTGTACTGGCGTTGTGCATCCACCTGCAGATGCTGTAAATCGCAGCCACCGCATTGCCGGTAATGGGCACATACGGGCTGGCAGCGTTGTGGTGAGGTTTGCAGCACTTTCAATAGCTGGGCGCGGGCATACTGCTTTTTGTCTTCCGTGATGCGTACCTCGGCGGTTTCCTGCGCCAGCAACCCGGGCACGAATACCACCTTGCCCCCTGATTGCGCCACACCGGCGCCGAGATGATCCAGTGAATGGGCCATCACCTGAATTTTTTTCGCAGTGACAGCCGATGTTTTTGGTTTTGCTTTAAAAAATTGTGCCATGCAAATCTCTTGGGCAATAAAAATACTGGTAAAATTGACGCCGTTTCTGGCAGTCTAGTAACGTTTACACTCTCTTGCGGAATCGCCTTTGCCAATGAAAAGCAGCAACTACATGTCCAAACACAGTCTGCGCTCCTGGGTGCTGGTGCTGGCATTGGCGCCGACCATTCTGGTCGGCATCCTGCTGGGGGCGTACTTTACCATAAATCGCTTTTATGAACTGGAAGATACCCTGCGGGAACAGGGCAGTAACATTATCGAGCCCATTGCCATTGCGGGTGAAGCCAGTTTGCTCAGCAATAACCGCGAAGCCGCCAAAAGACTGCTGGCCGCGGCCCAACTGAACAAGTCGTCACTGGTGCAGTCCATTGCCATTTTTGATGCCAACAACCAGCTGTTTGTCACCTCCCACTACCATAAAGATTTTGAGCTGATGCGTTTTCCCCGGGAGATTGCCAAACTCACCCATACCCAATACGAACAGATTGGTGACAGCTTAATCGTCCGCACACCCATTTATGCCACAGGGGCGCTGCTCACGCTGGATGATGTGCCGGGCATCACCCAAAAAGCCGACCGGCCCATTGGGTATGTCACCATGCTGCTCAACAAGGAACGGGCACTGCTGGAGCAACACCGCGCCGCCTTTGCCGCCTTTATCATTGTGCTGATTGGGGTGCAGCTTAATCTGCTCTTCACGTTCAGGCTGGTAAAAAACGTCACCCAACCCATTACCGAGATGGTGCAGGTGGTGGCCAAAATCCGCGAGGGGAAACTGGATACCCGGGTGAACGGTAACCTGATTGGCGAGCTGGACTTGCTTAAACGCGGCATTAACGCCATGGCGGGGTCCTTGTCTGAATATCATGACGAGATGCAGCAAAACATTGACCAGGCCACCTCCGATTTGCGGGAAACCCTGGAGCAGATTGAAATCCAGAACGTGGAACTGGACATGGCCAAAAAACGGGCCCAGGAAGCCAGCCGCATCAAGTCCGAATTTCTGGCCAATATGTCTCACGAGCTACGCACGCCATTAAACGGGGTGATTGGCTTTGCCCGGCAGTTACTGAAAACCCCGTTGCATGACAGTCAGCTGGACTATATCCGCACCATTGAGCGCAGCGCTAGCAACCTGCTGAGCATCATCAATGACATACTGGATTTTTCCAAACTGGATGCCGGAAAAATGGTACTGGAAAACATGCCGTTTTCCCTGCGGGAGAACCTTGATGAAGCCGTCAAACTGCTGTCCTCCCAAGCCCGAGAAAAACGCCTGGAGTTGGTGGTGGAAGTCATGCCTGCCGTGCCGGATGCGGTAAGCGGGGATGCCATGCGGGTAAGCCAAATCATCAACAACCTGGTGGGCAATGCCATCAAATTCACCGACAAGGGCAGCGTGCTGCTCAAGGTGGACGTGAATGGCCTGCAGGAAGATCAGGTAGAGCTGCACTGTGAAGTGTCAGACACCGGCATTGGCATCAAAGAGGAGCAACAGGCCTTGTTGTTCCAGGCCTTTGGTCAGGCAGACACGTCCATATCACGACGCTTTGGCGGCACCGGGTTGGGGCTTATCATCACCAAACGCCTCATCAACCAGATGGGCGGCCAGATTGGCTTGACCTCCCGTCCGGGGAAAGGCTCCACATTCTGGTTCACCTTGCCCCTGAAAAAAAGTCCCTATCCGCTGGCGGATCATCTGCCGCTGCATCAGTTATCGAGTAAAACCACCCTGGTGTTTGAACCGCGGCCGCTATCGGCCGCCATTTTGCAACGCCGCTTGCTGCACTGGCAGATGAAAGTGGACATCATCAACGATCTTCCCTCATTGCTAACGCGGCTTGCCGAGGGTCCATCCTACGACTTCCTGCTATTTTCCTGTATCAGTTTTACCGATACCGACACCCTGAGCGATGCCATTACCACGGCCCGCAAATACGCCAAGCGCTTGATGGCACTTTCTGACAGCCATGATCAGCAGCTGCTCAACAGCGTGATTCGGCCCAATGCCGATCTGGTACTGACCCCGCCCGTGGGTGAGTCCGCCATGGCAAGACACATGCTGGCACTGCTAATCTCGCCCACTGAAAGCCTGTTGCCATTGGCACCCGCCCCAGCCCGAGCCACCCTGCCCATGACAGTGCTGGCAGTAGATGACAATCCGGCCAATTTGAAACTCATCCAGACCCTGCTGCAAGAGCTGGTCAGCCATGTGCAAACCGCCGCTAGTGGTGCCCAGGCGATTGAGCTTGCCAAAGCCTCCCATTTCGATTTGATTTTCATGGATATCCAGATGCCGGAAACCGATGGTTTTACCGCCACGGCGGCGATTCGCCAAGACAGCATGAACGGCAAAACGCCCATTATTGCCGTCACCGCCCATGCCATTAATGAAGAACGCAAAAGGATCCTCAACAGCGGCATGGACGGCTATCTGCCCAAACCCATTGACGAAGTGGCCCTCAAAGCCATCCTTAACCGCTGGAGCCATAATCCGGCGCAAGAAAACGGCAATGACCAAACCCTCAACTGGCCACTGTGTCTGATGCAGGCCAATAACAAAGTATCCTTGGCACAAGAGATGTTGCAGATGCTGCTAGACTCCATTCCGCAAAACCGCCAAGAGATAGAGGCCGCCTTATCCAAAGAGCAAACCGACCAATTACTCAGCCTGGTGCACAAGCTTCATGGCGCCTGTTGTTACTCCGGCGTGCCCACATTGCAGCAGTTATGCCAAACACTGGAGTCGGCCTTGAAACAGGGAGAGTCGTTGCAGGCGATGGAACCGGAAATTCTTGAGTTACTTGATGAGCTGACTAAGGTAGAATCGGCAGCCCAAAAGTTACTTTCTTCATTTGTAACGGACTGAACCCATGAATGTAAAAGCGGGATTTTTTAAACGGCTCAAGGCGCTGAGCCTACCGCAGAAAAAATTATTGGCCGTAGCCCTGTGCCAGCGCATGCTGCCCAACTACCAACTGTTTGCCGAGGTGTGCCAGTTTGGCAACCCCGCCGTGCTGGACACCCTGCTGCAGTTGTTATGGCAGTCACTGTACGACAGCAAACTCAAACTCAATATTGAGCTGCAATTGGCAAAACTGGAAGAAAACACACCAGAGCCGGAGCAGTTTGACGTTTACGGGGTTTACCCCGCACTGGATGCGGTTGTTGCACTGTCATCCTTGCTGGGGGCGCTGGAAAGCAAAGTGGAGGATGACATTACCAATATCTCCAAGCTGTCATCCGCCACCGTGGCCAACTACATTGAGGCCATTGCCCCAGAAAACCTTAGCGACAAACAGCTGGAAGATTTTGTATTTGCCCACGAGGTCATGCAGGCCGAGCGGGAAGTACAGGAAAACCTGCTGACCATTGTGGAAGAGCAGCCCCACCCCAAGGCGGACTTTATCAAAGAGCTGCGCAAAGAGATTGTGGCGGCCGGTGTCTCCAATATCGGCATCACCCTTAATTGAGCTGCAAGCGTTAACCACCAGCAGGCGCTGTAGCAAAGGCGCCTTGTAAACAGTAATGGCCGGTGCCTGACCGGCCATGCTGACTCACGCTGTTACTGCCCAAGGGGTTATGCCATCCATTATTGCCACATCAGCAACAGCGACAACTACCACCATCCTGCCCTGAACTGCCGCCGCCAGCGCCAGTCGGTTGGCCAATAACACAAGTGTCGGGTTATCTCACATTCAAGCCGTCAGCAACTCCCGGGCATTGGCCAGGGTATTGTCGGTAATGGTGTCACCGCCCAATAATCGCGCCAGCTCCTGTACCCGCTGCTCCCGGTTAAGTGCCACCATGGAGGTCTCGGTACTGGCGCCTTTACTGTGCTTGGCCACAAACATGTGCTGATGGCCGTTACCGGCCACCTGGGGCAAATGGGTTACGCACAGCACTTGGGTAGACTCGCCCAATGCGCGCAGCATGCGGCCCACAACCGCAGCCGTCGGGCCGGAAATGCCCACATCCACTTCATCAAAAATCAATGTGGGGGTGGCCACTTTACGGGCGGTAATCACCTGTATGCCCAAACCGATGCGAGACAACTCACCGCCGGAGGCCACTTTTGCCATGCTCTCCAAAGGTTGCCCCGGGTTGGTGCTCACCCGAAATTCCACATGATCGCAGCCTTGTGCATGCAGCTGCTGCTCATTGAAAGTCACTGCAATTTCAAACTTGGCCTTGGGCATGTTCAGCTCGCGGATGGAAGCGGTCACCAGTTTTTCCAGCTCCCGGGCGTAGCGCTGGCGGCTGTGGCTCAGTTTTTGTGCCTGTGCAAAATAATGCTCACGACTGGCGGCCAACTGCCGTTCCACCTCTTCCAGCCGGGACTCATCACCATCCAGGGTTGCCAGCTCCTGTAACAGAGCCTGATGATGCTGATACAAGGCGGCGGGCGGCACATGGTGTTTACGGCTGAGCATCATCGCCTGGGACAAGCGCTGCTCTATCTGTGCAAACACTTCAGGGTCCATCTCCAGCCGATCCCGGTAGCGTTGCAGTTCACTGCTGCTTTCTTGCACCTGGATTAACGCTTCACTGAGCATGGTGCCAATGCTTGCCAGTTTGGGATCCATGCTTTCCAGCTCGCTGGCAATGTGCACCGCCTTATTGAGCAAGGACTCCACGTTCACATCATCCCCGTCACTGAGCAAAAAAATGCCGTTTTCACAGGCTTCCAGCAACGCCGTGCCATTGGCCAGCTTTTTGTGTTCCTGTTCTAGTTCGGTAAATTCCTGCTCGCCCAATGCAAATTGATTGAGCTCTTCCACCTGATAACGCAACAGCTGTTTACGGGCAAGGCGCTGTTGCTGGGAGTGTAATAACGCCTGCTGCTGTTGCTCGTGTTGTCGCCAATTCTGATGGGCCCGGCTAACGGCTTCTTGCAGTAATCGGTGGTTGGCATAGCTGTCCAGCAGCACCAATTGCTGCTCGCTTTTCAACAGGGCATGGTGGGCGTGCTGCCCATGGATGCCCACCAGTAACGGCCCCAACGATTTCAGTTGGGCCAGCGGCACCGGATTACCATTAATGTAGGCCCGTGAGCGGCCGTCACTGTTAATGGTTCTGCGTAAAATGCATTCGTCATCCAACTCCAGGTCATTGTCTTCCAGCCAGCGTTTGGCCAGCGGAATGTCCGCCAGCGAAAAACGCGCACTCACTTCGGCCTTATCCGCCCCGGCGCGCACATTACCGGCATCGGCCCGGTTACCAAGACACAAGCCTAAGGCGTCGATGGCAATGGACTTCCCGGCGCCGGTTTCGCCGGTGATACTGGTCATACCGTCACGAAAATCCAGCTCCAGAAAACGCACAATGGCAAAATTGTTGATGCTGAGTTGGCAAAGCATAAAATATCCCCAAAGCACTGTATTAATGAACAGTATATACTGATTTTTTATACAGTAAATAGTGGTGTATTAATTCTTCATGACAGCTCGTCAGCCGTAATATGGCGCTTCTCGCCGGGAAGCCGTTTCACTGTTTTTGAGCAATCCGTTATTATGGTAGCCTGTTTCAGCCGTCACATTGAGAACCATCATGCAGCCAACCCCGGAACTTCAGCTTATCTACCTTTATGTCCATTTGGTAAATGCTGGGAGTTTCTCCGCCGCCGCCCGTCATCTGGATATGCCGGTAGCCACGGTAAGCCGCAAGTTGGCCCGTTTGGAAGAGCAGCTCAACCGGCAGCTATTGATGCGCAGCACCCGAAAATTACGGCTCACCGAAGAGGGATTGGCGCTGTTTCAGAAATATCAGGAAGTGGTGGCCCAGTTTGACACCCTGAGCCACAGCGGCAGTCCTGAAAAACCTGAAGGCACCCTGCGCCTGGCGGCCCCCATCTCCATCATTGCCAATCTGCTGATTGACACCCTCACGGAGTTTTGCGACTTATATCCGGACATTCAGCTGCATATTGCCCAAAGCAACGAAGAGTTTGATCTGATAGACAAAGCGATAGATGTGGCCATTGTGGGTGGCACCCAACCCGACTCATCCTGGGTATCCTGCTCTTTGGGCATACTGAATTACCGCATGGTGGCCGCACCGCGCTACCTGCAACAGGCCCCCATGCTGCAGCATCCCCAGCAGCTGTATCAACACCGCATCATTAAAGCCTGGCCGTTTTTTAACTGGACATTGCGCCATGCCAACGGGGATGCATTTTATTATGATGGGCCGGCCAATTTGACCCTGACGGATCTTAACGGCGCCATCCGTGCCACGGAACATGGCAGTGGCATTCTTTATGGGCCTGAATTATTTGTAAAAAAACAGCTGCATGAAGGATCGCTGGAAATCCTATTGCCGGAATGGAACGGGGAAAAACGCCGCATATCATTGCTGTATCACCAACGGGGACAGCAGCCGTTAAAAGTACGGTTATTCATTGAGTTCATGCAATCCCGCGCCGCCGATTTGTTCTCCATGAACATCTGACAAAAAACAAACCCCGCGAACATCAGCGGGGTTTGTCATCAATCAGGCGTCACTTACAGGGTAATGCCGGCCTTGGCGAGATCTTTGGCAATCACGCTTTTTGGCAACGGCACATAACCGTCTTTTTCCACAATGTCCTGCCCTTGCTTGGACAGAATAAAGCGCAGGAACTCACGCTGCATGGGCGGCAATGCCTGGTTGGGGTGTTTGTTCACGTAAACATACAAGTAACGGGACAGCGGGTAAGTACCGTTGGCGGCATTTTCCGCGGTCGCGGCAATATAGTCATCACCTTTTTTGGAGATGGCCACCGCTTTGACCCCGGCGGTCTTGTAACCGATACCGGAATAACCCACCGCATTCAAGGATTGTGAGACTGACTGCACAACAGATGCACTGCCGGGCTGTTCATTCACGTTAGGCTTGAAGTCACCCTTGCACAGGGCATGCTCTTTGAAAAAGCCATAAGTGCCCGATACGGAGTTACGGCCATAGAGCTGGATATCACGGGATGCCCAGTTGCCGCTCAAACCGATGTCGCCCCAACGGGTGTAGTCACCAGAGCCACACTTGTGAGTGGAAGAAAAGATACCGTCAACCTGTGCCATGCTCAGCCCGTTCACCGGGTTATCCTTATGGACAAAAACCGCCAGAGCGTCAATGGCCACCCGAATGCGGGTTGGCTTGTAACCGTAATGTTTTTCAAAAGATTCCACTTCATTAGGCTTCATGGCGCGGCTCATGGGGCCGAACTGGGAGGTGCCTTCCGTCAATGCTGGTGGCGCAGTAGAAGACCCCGCAGCCTGGATCTGCACATTCACGTTGGGGTACATGTGCTTAAATTCTTCGGCCCACAGCGTCATCATGTTCGCCAGTGTATCAGAGCCGACAGATGAGAAATTACCTGAGACTCCGCTGGTTTTCTCATAATTTGGCAGGGATTTATCCACCTCGGCCATGCCCGCCGCAGAGAATAAACCTGCGGTCAGCGCAATGGCGCTTGCAAGCTGTTTCAGTTTCATGGTTTGCTCCAATGTAGTGGCAACACAGTTATTGTGGGTCAGTATTCGTCGGTGCAGTGAAAATTCTATGACTTTTTAATGACAGTTGCATGACAGGCGTTAAAACCATCAACTTAGTGAAACAGCTGCATAATCAAAGACTCATTATCGCAACCGTGCAAAATCATGCCGAATAACGATTAATTATTGTGCCAATAAGTGTAGGGGGATCACAAAACTGAAGGTACTGCCCTTGCCCGGTTCACTCATCACCACCAGCTCACTGTGATGATGGTTGAGGGCGTGTTTTACAATGGCCAACCCCAATCCGGTACCGCCGGTCTGGCGTGAGCGGGCATTGTCCACCCGATAAAAACGTTCGGTCAGTCGCGCGATATGCTGCGGAGGAATGCCAATACCGGTATCCGTCACGCTGAACATGGCGCCGGTGGCCACCTTTTTCCAGCAAATCGTGACTTTGCCTCCCGGTTCGGTATAGCGAATGGCATTGGAGATCAGATTGGAACAGGCACTGCGCAGTTGCAGCTCATTGCCGTGAACATGCAGTTTGGTATCAAAATCAAACGTTATCTGATAACGCTCACGGGACAGCGCTTCCGCTTCGGTGCGCAATACCGCCAGCATTTTGTTCATATCAATCACGTTGGCCAGATTGATCTCGGAGGCATCTTCAATCCTGGACAACACCAGCAACTGTTCCACCATGGATTGCATGCGCCCGGTCTGTTGCTGCATCAGCACCAGCGCCTTACGATTGGGGTCCGTTTCATCCGCCATGCTTTCCATCATTTCCAGGTAGCCCTGCAGCACGGTGAGCGGCGTTTTCAGCTCGTGGGAAACGTTGGCCACAAACTCCTTGCGCATGCCCTCCAATTGCCGTACCCGGGTAATGTCGCGGGCAATCAGTAACAATTGCCGATCGCCATAGGCCATCAAGCGCACTTCCAGCATCCGTTTTTCCGAAACGGGTGAGGGCAACTCCAGCGGTTCCTGAAATCGGGCTTTTTTAAGGTAGGCAGAAAAATCCGGATGGCGGATAAGGTTATCCACCCGCTGGCCGTTATCCTGCGGCCAGACCAACCCCAGCATCAGCTGTGCCAGCTTGTTACACCAGAGGATGTTCAGGCCGGAGTCCAACACCACCGCCGCATCTGGCAGGGCTTCGGCGCCCTGGCGAAAACGCCCTAGCAGCGCTGCCAACTGACTTACCCGCTTGCGGTTTTTTCCCTGCAGGCGGTAAATGCCGTTAAACACCCCTTCCCAACTGCCGCTGCCCTGAGGCGGCGTTAAGCGCCGGTCTTTCCATAACCAGTAATTCAGGCGCATCAGTTGCCGGTAATGCCATGCCAGGATAAGAAATGCCCCGATACACAGCACCAAGACCACATCACCAACCACCAGTCCCAGCAGCAGACAGATGAGCAGATATAGCGCCAGTCTGGAAAACTGCTGGTATCCGGAATATGCATCAAACATAAAAGCGGGCCTTGAATTCAGGCAGATGGGGCACAAGATAGCGCAAAAAGCGCCAGGTGCCCATCCCGGGATGATCAGCTACGGGTTGAAAAACGGTAACCCGCACCACGCACGGTCTGGATCAGGCGATCATGGCCTGAAGGCTCAATCGCTTTTCGTAACCGGCGAATATGCACATCTACCGTGCGGTCTTCCACATACACATTGGTGCCCCATACGTTATCCAGCAGCTGCTCGCGGCTGTATACCCGCTCTGGGTGTGTCATGAAAAAATGCAGTAAGCGGAACTCCGTTGGCCCCATGTCCAGCACGGACTCACCCACGGTTACCCGGTGACTCACTGGGTCCAGTGTCAACCCCTGCACTTCAATGGTGTCTTCCAGCCGGGTAGGCGCAGCGCGGCGCAATACGGCTTTAATGCGCGCCACCAGTTCTTTGGGTGAAAAAGGTTTGGTGATATAGTCATCGGCGCCCACTTCCAGGCCCTTGACCTTATCTTCCTCTTCACCTCTGGCGGTCAGCATGATGATGGGAATTTTACGGGTGAATTCATCCTGTTTAAGTGACTTAGCGAACTGAATGCCACTGCCACCAGGGAACATCCAATCCAATAGGATCAGATCCGGGTATGGCTCTTTCAACTGTGCCATGGCGGAGTCGAAGTCCTCAGCGCCGCTGGCAGCAAAGCCATGCTGTTCCATTACAAAAGTGAGCATCTCACGAATGGCCAGCTCATCTTCGACGATCAAAATCCTTGCAGTCATAAGCGTTTCTATCAGTGAATTAACACGTCACTATTATTGGTCAGTTTTGTGACAAAATTATGAAAACCTGTCACATCACCGGGTTAATTGCCTTCATTGTGTCATAAAAAGCCATATGCGCGGCTTGCCTGATGCAAAATCTGTCATACCAACGCGATTGGCATCAGCCACCGTCCACAAAGCGTCACAATTGCAAGCATCACATCAAACATTAAAAAAGCCGGTCACAAGACCGGCCTTTCACACATCCGTTGAGCTTTGACTTAAGCGTAGCTTAGAACTTGTGTTCCATGCCTACACCGAAGTATTTGTCATCTTCTGCAGCACTATCCATGGAGCGGTTAGTGTAGAAGGCAAACAGTTTGGTTGGCTTGGCCAGTTTGTAGTCAGCGCCTACAGACCAAGAATCACCCTTGTCTTCCATGTCCTGGTACTGGGCTTTCAGTGTCACTTCTTTCATGTTGTAAGCAGCACTTACCAGATAACCGTTGGTGCTGTCGCTGTCACCTTCAGATTTTTCCTGAGTCTGGTAGATACCGCCCAGTTTGAAGTCACCCAGTTTGGCCTGTACGGAAGCACGCAGGATGTCATAACCCTTAACTTTTGAGTCATAGGCAATGGCGGCATAAACGGCTGATTTTTTCAGACCGGCATCACCATACATCAAGGCAGTAGAAAAACCGTTTTCACCAGCCTGATCGCCGTCAGCATCGGCTACATAAGTAGCGCCGAAGCGGAAGTCACCCATGGAAGGTGTCATGTAAGTCACGGTTTGTGCCATGCGGTTGTCACCCTTGAACAGGGATTTCAAGTCGCCAGACAAATCGTTGAACTGGTCAATTTTACCCTGGGAGTTTTTCAGCATGGTGTCGTTACGGCCAACAGAAACCGCACCGAAGTTGCCTTTCAGGCCCACGAACTGGTTACGTGCTTTAAAGTTTTCTTTAACGTCATCACCAGTGTCCACTTCATACTCAACAGTGTAGAAAGCTGACAGTGAGTTACCCAGGTCATAATCACCTTTCACGCCGAAACGAGAGGCGTTGCTTTGCACGGTAGTTTCAGAGTCTGCACCGGCAGCGTCGTTAGACTGAACAGTGACATTCAGTTTACCGTAAACAGTCAGCGGATCAGCTGCGTGAGCTGAGGCGATAGAAGCTGTAGCAATAGCAGAAGCGAGTAGGGTTTTGCAAAATGCGTTCATCATTATTTCCTTTCGACGTTCTCTCGTCTTGGTTATTGATTTGGAACGAGCGAAAGTGTGCAGCGCACAGATTGCAGTTTTATTTCATTTTTTTCGCATCTGTATGACATCCAGAAAACACGCCGGGCTCCCCAGCGGGAAAATCCCGTGTTAACAGGGGTTACCTGCCACCTCAACGCTTTATTACAATTCAGTTAAATCTGTTTTACCCGATAAAATCTGTGCTACTGTCGCGGTTTACCCTCCCGGGCGGATGGCTTACACTGCCCCTTTATTTTTATCAGAGCCGTCATTATGTGGTTTAAGAATCTCACCCTGTATCGTTTCAATAAGCCTTTTTCTGCCACACCAGAATCCTTGGAGCAGGCCCTTGCCGGTTATCCATTTTCGCCCTGTTCCAGTCAGGACATCAGCAAGTTTGGCTTTAGCCAGGCCTTGGGGAAATTGGGCCAGACGCTGGTACATTCCGCCAATAACCGTCATTTGATTTGTGCCACCAAAGAAGAAAAGCTGCTGCCTGCCCAGGTGATCCGCGAAGCCCTTGATGAGCAAGTGGCCAAATTGGAAAATGAAGAAAACCGCAAGATCACCAAAAAAGAAAAAGATGCACTAAAAGAAGATATTACCAGTACTTTGCTGCCCCGAGCCTTCTCCAAACGAAGCCAAATCCGCGCCTTGTTATTGCCGGAGCAACAACTGTTGCTGGTTGACAGTGCCAGTGCCACCAAGGCAGAGGAGTTACTGGCATTACTGCGCAAGGCATTGGGCTCACTGCCGGTGGTACCCGTCAGCGTGAAAACCCCCATTGAAATGCAATTAACCGACTGGCTGAAACAGGGGCACGCCCCGTTGCCATTCACCATGCAGGATGAAGCAGAATTGCAATCCGCCAGTGAAGATGGCGCCACGGTGAAATTCAAGCAGCAGGACCTGACGGAAGATGAAGTGCTGGCGCATCTGGAAACCGGCAAGCAGGTACACAAGCTGGCGCTGCATTTTGAGCAGTCCATCGCCTTTGTGCTGCAATCTGACGCCAGTTTGAAACGGCTTAAATTTGCCGAGGAGTTCCGGGCCCAAACCGATGATGTGGCCAATGAAGACCCTGCCGCCAAGGCCGATGCCGATTTTGCCCTAATGAGTGGCGAGCTGCTGGCACTGGTATTGGCCGTTATCAATGCCTTGGGTGGATTGGACGACAGCGCCCTGTAACGGCAACGGACACTCACGAGCATAAAAAAGGCGCCTTGGGCGCCTTTTTCATTTAATCCCCTCAAACTCAGGGGCATTATGCCTGATACTGGCCCTTACGGGTAAAAGGCCAGTCAATGCCCAGCCAGGCTTTGAAAAACGCTTTTTGCTGGCGCGACACATTTTTCAGCGGCAATAACCGTAATTTGCCTGCGGGCTGCTGCCCTAATGTCACCTCGCGGTTGACCAGAGTATCGTTACTGAACAGGGTCAAAGTCACCTTGTCGCCAGGCTGAAAATCCCCCAGGCGTTTGCTAAAACCTGCAGCGGTCACTTTCAGCCCGTTCACCGCAATCAGCTCATCCCCGGCACCAATGCCTGCCTGCCAGGCGGGGCCGTCACTGGCCACCCGTGCCAACTGCAAGCCGTCCCCCAGGGTCATGCCTGCATAAGGTTCAGGTTTACTGTCACTCCCGTAGCTGATTTGCAATCCGGCCTTGGCCAGCAGTGCCGGAAAATCCAGGGTTAACGGGGAGTCCACATGCTGTTGCCACCAAGCCTGGTAATCCCGCCCGGAGATCTGTTGCAGCAAGGCTTTCACATCAGCAACACGATAACCCTTTGGCACAGGGTAATGCTGATAAAGGCGTTTATGCACATCCCGGTAAGAGGCTTTCAGCCCGGTGTCATGCAACAGGGAAAAATCCAGCGCCAGAGAGGCCATGTAGCCTTCGGAATAGATATTCACGCTGTGGTTCATGGCGTAATCGCCACCGGTGCTGGTCCACTCGTTCAAACTGGCATCGGCCACGGACTGCACCTTCCGCCCGGGTTTATGCTGATTGGCATCAATCCGCTTGGCCAAGTCTTCCAGAAACTCTTTGGGTGTCATGATCCCGGCACGCAACAACAGCTGATTCTGGAAATAGCTGGTAGAGCCTTCCGCCATCCACAATAACGGCGTCATGTTTTCCTGCTGGTAACGGTAAGGCACCATGGCCGCAGGCCGGTACGCTTTCACGTTCCAGGTATGGATAAACTCATGGGATGCGGTACTGATAAAGCGCAGATAGTCCTTGCGCTCACGAAAATTGAAACGGGGCAGCTGAATAACGGTGGAATTAAGGTGTTCGGTGGCACCGCGAGCACCATTGGTGGCATGCACCATGAAGAGGTAATGCTCAAACGGATACCCATCCCAAATGGCCTGGGATGCCTGCACCACTTTTTGCAAGTCCGTCACCATCTGCTGCAGGTTGTAATTACCCTCTCCCCATACCACCAGCTGGTATTGCTTACCATCGGCCTCAAACTGGCGTTGTTGGCTCACGCCGGTCTCAATGGGCGAGTCCAGTAACACATCATAGTTGGCGGCGGCAAACTGCTGGGAGGCAACTTGGGTCATCCCTGAGTAACTGCGCCAGCTTTCCGGCACGGTCAGCGCCACTTCCACGGGCTCCTGACGAAATTGGGGACTATAGACCAAGGTGCCGCTGGCATCCAAAAACGCGTGGGTGGCATCAATATGGCGCACCCGTTTGCCAAGCTCGTTGGCATACAGCTGATAAGTAACGGTCACCGTGTCTGGCTGTGGCAGGCTAACCTGCCATTCACCGGTTTGCGTCCGCTGCCAGTCCAGCAGATTGCCGGCACTGTCTCGCGCCTCAAACTGCCGGATGCCGTCTGCCAGCGGCAATACCTGATATCGGCCGGTGCGCCAGACAGGCAAATTCACAGTCAGCACCTGGCTATCCGTTTGCGGGAATAGTGCCTGCACGTTTGCCAGGTGATGTTCAGGGTGAGACAAATCTATCTGATATTGGACCTTCGCCATGGCAGAGGCACTGACCCCCGACACCAGCAGAGAGGTTAACGCCAGCATTGACAAACTGCTGATTTTCACTCGAAATTCCTTCCTAAGTTAGCATCATTCTGTAAACTGCTGATTATACCCGTTACGACAGCGTGACTCAGCAACACGACATAAAAGTTAACAATTAAAACAATCTTTACGCTTAGAGACAGATGATATGCGTTTTGTAACCGCCGCCTTATGGCTATTTTTGATGTGTTGGGCACCGCATGCCTTGGCTGACACCGCCGATGACACTGAAATAGCCCTGCAAGAAACCCCCCAGGCACTGTATGACAAATTGTCACGGGAGTTTCCCAAGGGCAGTCAGATAAACTCACGGGAACAGTTGCAACAACTGGCGCGCGGATTGATGCTGCAACCGGAACAGCTCCTTGACAACATGCTGCTGTTGGTCCGCCTTAACCTGCATATCCAGCTGAAAAAAAGCCATAAGGAACAAGATGCCCGCCAGTTGCTGGATCAACTGCAACATGTAGTGCAAGGCAATTACGAACGGGCCGCCTGGCTCAATCTGGAAGGGCGTTATCAAGGACGTTTCAAACAAAATTACCGCGCTACCATTGAGCTCAACAACCAAGCGCTCACCCTGCTGGCCGACACCAGTGACCGGCGTTCACTGTTGCTGAAATTCGTGATTTACGAAGACGTGGGCATTGTCAACCTGATGACAAAAAATGCCCAAGCGGCGCTGAACAACCTGATTTTACTCCGGGACACCGCCAGGCAACTGCAAAACGATTACCTGATTGCCGAGGCCGAAACCCAATTGGGCAAGTATTTTCGTGCTCAAAACCAGCTGAATCAGGCATTGCAGCACTATACCGATGCTTACCGCATCGCCTCCAAAGTCAACCGTCCCTACCAAAAAGCCATGCTGCAGCTTAACCTGGCCAAGCTGTACCGGGATTTGGAACAATGGCCTGATGCACTGGCTTATACCCACCAGGCCATTGAATCATTCAAAACCCTGGGGCTTGATACTTACCTGTCCAGCAGCATGACGGTCATTGCCACGGTTTATGCCAACCAGGGCGACTGGAACAAGGCCATTGACTATTACCTCAATGCCCAACAAATCGATGCCGAGCTGCAAAACTTTACCGCCCAGGGGCTGAATTTCCACAACATCGGCGAAGCCTATTTCAAACTGGGCAATACCCAAAACGCCCTGGATTACCTGCATCAGGCCAACAAGATTTTCCGTGACCGCAACAGCAATCACTATCTGGTTTACAACGAGCTGCTCATTGCCCAGGTTGCCGCCACCCGTAAAGCCTGGGCCCATGTACTGGCCCATGCCCAAAATGCCGAAAAGCTGGCCGCCATGCTCAAACTTAATGGCGAGCTCATTGAAGCACTGGAGTACCAGGTCAAGGCACTGCAAAGCCAAGGGGACGATCCGGCCATTCTTGGCCTGCAGTCGCGCATTATCGCCCTGCAGCAATCATCGCTCGATCAACAAAAAGCCCAACAACACAATAACAGCGCCAAAGCGCTTAACGGCCAGCAGCTGGCGCTGAAACTCACCCAACTGGAACAGCAAAACCGCCATCATGTTGAGGTGCTCAACAGCCGGGATTACCTGATAAGCGCCATTTTGCTGTTACTGCTCTTTACCAGTAGCTACTGCTTGTACCTGTTACGGGAACGGGTACTGCGCAAACGCGAACTTGCCGCCACCCAGCAACTGACACTGACAGACCCCCGCACCAACCTCCCGGGATTCCGGGCATTCATGCAGGCGCTGCAGCAGCCCCATCAGGCATCGGCGCTGCTGGCGGTCAGAGCCCAGTTTGAACAGGAATTGCAACAGGGGCACTTGCAGCTCACCCGCCGGCAACAGCTCATTTATAATCAGCTGCGCCACCAAACCGATGCCCGCCTGTTCAGCCTGGGCGCCGGACTTTACGCCCTGGTGTTCGACAAGGTCATCACCTTGCCAACGCTGCAACAGCAACTGGCCAAACTCACCTGCCAAAAACAGCGCCAGCTCACCTCCATG
Source organism: Shewanella mytili (assembly GCF_046765975.1). NCBI lineage: Bacteria > Pseudomonadati > Pseudomonadota > Gammaproteobacteria > Alteromonadales > Shewanellaceae > Shewanella > Shewanella mytili. The sequence goes on from NZ_JBKOUD010000004.1 coordinate 84,455, forward strand.
AGCTTTATTGCCATGCCGTTACTGGGGGATACCGAGGTCCATTTACCGGCTGAAACCCTGTACGAAACCCTGCAATTTGCCCTGGCAGGATGCATGAGCCTTGACGGTGATGAAAATCACTATGTGGCGTTATCAACGCTGGACTTCACATCATCCAGCATCTTTAGCGAACCGCTGTATCCAAGCCTTGGGAAAGCCATTGAGCGCGGCCTCATTCGGGTGGACTGTGACGTGCCTAAAAACGCCATTCGCTGGCCCGGCCAGCCCGATGCCGACACTCTCACTGAAGCGACGGACAAAACAGATTAAAACTCGCGCAGTGCGTCATTGCGCGCATTTGCAGCTGCAATGGTTTGCTATAACATTAATGACAACAAGGCACTGATGAGAGACGGGTGCCAATGGCAGCTACATGACGTAAATGTCTAGGGAATACTTCTGGAATGAACCACGACAGTTTGGATGAGTCACAACTGGGCTTGTTAAAGCAAAAGTTACAAGCCACCACTGCGGCCCTGGAAGCACTCAACGATGACCGCAACAACAAGTTAATGGCGCTCACAAGGCTCATGACCCAAATGAGCTTTGCCTGCAAGGGCCACAACAAAGAGCTGGATCAAAAACTCGACAAACTGCGCGCCAACATCGGCAATTACGAAAATCTTGATGAAATCATTCCCGAGCTGCCCGCCATTGAACGTCTGCTCAGTGGTCAGGAACACGTGGTCAGGCGCAAACTGGAACACGGCCGCAATGCACTGGATGACTTCAGCCGAGAATTGCAACGTGTTGATAACCTGCCAGAAAAAATCATAAAAGAGCTGACCAGCTTCCGTAGCGGACTGACCAAACCATTTCAGAACATTTGGGAATATTTCCCGAAAATTGAAAAACTCATCGGTTATTACGAACAGCTTTTAATCCAAAAGCAACGCGGTGAAACGCTTGAAATACAGCCCGTTCACCGCCAGTTATCCCAAGAGCTGGCGCAGCTGATTTCCGACATGGATTTTCCCAAACCCCAGCGGGATCACATCATTAAACTCAAAGAGGTTCTGGCCAGCGACACCCTGACCGTGGATGAGCTGCTGGACACCTACCAAACCATCCTGCGCCTTTTGCTGGATTATTTTGCCCGGGAAAAGTCCACCTCGAAGAAATTTTTACAAACCCTCAACGAGGCCCTGGCTTCCGTTCGCAACATTGTCAGCGAGTCATTCAGCAAAGCGGAACACCATCAACAGCTGAAACACCAGCTTAACCAGGAAATCTCCGGCCATGTCAACAACGTGCTGGGCAGCATCAATGCCATTGATGAAATTACCCTGCTAAAGCAAAAAGTCACCGAGCAGCTACAGGCCATTCAAAAAGGCATTGCCCACAAGGAAACCCTGGAGCGGCAGGAGATGGTGCTGTTTCAGCGGTCGATTAAAACCCTGCGCAAAGAGCTGACGGAGATGACCGCTGAAGTCTCTTCCTATAAAAAGCGCCTGTTTGAACAGCAGCGCCTCAATCAGCTGGACAGCCTGACCCAATTGCCCAACCGGGCGGCGCTGGATGAGCGCATGGATCAGGAGTTTCGCCGTTTCCAACACCATAAGGGTTCCCTGTGGGTGGCAGTGGCCGATATTGATCACTTCAAGCTTATCAATGACAGTTTTGGTCACAGCACTGGCGACAAGACCCTGCAGGTGATTGCCCTGGCGCTGAAAAACTCGTTGCGCGAAACGGAATTTGTGGCGCGCTACGGCGGTGAAGAGTTTGTCATGCTAATCCCGGATGTTTCCGAAAACGATATTGCCCAATTGCTCAACCGGGTGCGCGAAAAAATTAAAAATATTCGGTTTAAGTTTAAAAATCAGCGTATTACCGTTACATTATCCATTGGCGCAGCACAGGTGCTCGTTGGCGAACATATTCTGGACACCTTTGAGCGTGCCGATGCTGCACTCTACAAAGCCAAACACGCAAGCCGTGATCGGGTCATGATTGACTAAATTCAGTGGTCTGGCCGGCGCAGGAGTCATGATGATTGTCAAAGTGAACCCCAGAGGCAGCATGGATCAGCTGTCCCAGTTAGAAGTAGATTTACTCAAGCAAAGTGCCCAAAGTGAGCTGTACCAGCTGTACCGCAACTGCTCCTTGGCAGTATTGGCATCCGGCTCAGACACCGATGATGCCAGGGCCTTGTTCAAACAGTTCGAAGATTTCGATATTGACGTGGTGCGCAGGGAGCGTGGGGTAAAACTGGAGTTGCACAATCCTCCGGCCTGCTCCTTTGTGGATGATCAAATCATTGTGGGCATACAGGAGCATCTGTTTGCCGTGTTGCGTGACATCATCTATGTCAGCAACAAATACAGCCATGTCACCCATCTGGATTTCACCAACTCCAACCACATCACCAATGTGGTGTTTGATATTCTGCGCAATTCCCGGGTGATATCGCCCATGCAGGAGCCCAACGTGGTGGTGTGCTGGGGCGGTCACAGCATCAGTGAATATGAGTACAAATACACCAAGTCCGTGGGGTATGAGTTGGGGCTGCGCAAACTGGACATCTGCACCGGTTGTGGCCCTGGCGCCATGAAAGGCCCCATGAAAGGCGCCGCCATTGGCCATGCCAAGCAGCGCATTCACGATGCCCGTTATATCGGCATTACCGAGCCGGGCATTATTGCCGCCGAGCCGCCAAACCAGATAGTCAATGAACTGGTCATCATGCCGGACATTGAAAAACGCCTGGAAGCGTTTGTACGCATGGGCCATGGCATTATCATCTTCCCGGGCGGCCCCGGCACGGCTGAAGAACTGCTGTATTTGCTGGGGATTTTACTCAACGAACAAAACCGGGAAATTCCCTTCCCGCTGGTGCTGGCAGGGCCCGCTGGCAGTGCGGCGTATTTCTCCGAGCTTGATGCCTTTATTGGTGCCACCTTGGGGCCAGACGCCCAGCGGCGTTATCAAATCATTATTGATGATCCGGCTGAAACCGCCCGGGTAATGCGCCGAGGGATGGAAGAGGTGAAAGCCTATCGCAAATATACCGGCGATGCTTACCAGTACCAATGGCGCCTTAAAATTGATGCCGACTTCCAGCTGCCTTTTGTGCCCACCCATGACAGCATGGAAAACCTCGATTTGCATTTCCAGCAGGACAAAGCCAAGCTGGCGGCCAATCTGCGCAAGGCGTTTTCCGGCATTGTGGCCGGCAATGTCAAAAAAGAGACCATACTCAGCATTGAGCAGCAAGGGCCCTTCTGCCTCAGTGGCGATCCCCAACTGATGTCAATGATTGACAAACTGCTCAACGCGTTTGTGGCCCAAGGAAGGATGAAATTGCCCGGCAGTACTTATGTGCCCTGCTACCGGGTCTGCCAATGAACCGCCTGTTGATTATTGACGGCATGAATCTGGTGCGCCGGCTGTATGCGGCGCAGCCGGATGAACAGGACCTTGCCGGGCTTGCCCAGCGCACCTTGAATGCTTGCCATAAATTATGCGCTTACCATCACCCGAGCCATCTGGCGATTGTGTGGGATGGCGAGCAGGAGTCCTGGCGCAAAAAGCTGTATGGCGACTACAAAAAAGGCCGCAAGCCCATGCCGCCGTTACTGGCCCAATACCTGCCGCAACTGAAGCAGGCATTGGCCACGGCGGGGATGCTATCGGTAAATGCCGACGCCGAGGCTGATGACGTGATTGCCACGCTGGCCTGCAAAGTGTGCCAACACGCCGGAGAGGCCATTATCGTCTCCACCGACAAAGGTTTTTTTCAGTTGCAGTTCAAAGGACTGCAACAATGGGATCACTTTGCCCAGCGCTGGATGGATGTGGCAAGCCTGGAGCAAAAACTGGGCATCAACCGCCAGCAACTGCTGGACTTCATCGCCCTGAGCGGCGACAGCGGCAACCGCATTCCGGGGATCCCCGGCATTGGCCCCAAATCCGCAGCAGAATTGCTCAAGAGTTTCCGCTCGCTGGCCAATATCTATCACGCTCTGGATACCCTGGGCCACAAACAGGCCGAAAAGCTGCGCAGCGGTTATGACATGGCGCGCCTGAGTTACCGCCTGGCCAAACTGCAAACGGATATGACCCTCAATCTCAACCTCAGTGATTACCGCTGGCAGCCCAAAGAGGCTACCGCTGAGCCGAGCTGAAATCACGCAACCACAAGATGTCCCGCCAACACAGACAAGGGAAAATAAATGAAAAGCAAAGTGCCCCTGATCATCGGTACCATTTTTCTGGCCTATTTGGCATTTGTGGCTGTGGTGGTGTTTTTTTATGAACCGGATCCGGCAGAGATGAGCTGGGAAGATCGCCAGCTGTACAACCAACAAAAACTCACCGAACTGACCCTGGGACAATCCGGCGAAAGCATTATTCATCTACTGGGGCGACCGGATTTCAGCGAAGCCAAAATCAGCCAGGGACAAGCCATTAACATCTTGTTTTACCGTACCCATCAAACCCAAGCCGATGGCATTACCACCCGGGATGAATGCACGCCGCTGCTGTTCAGCAATGACAAGCTCATCGGCTGGGGCGCAGACACCTACCAGCAATATCTGCAAATGGTGCCGCAATCTGCCCAAGCGTTGCGCCAGAGCGAGCCTGCCGCCCAAATGGCCACAACCGAGCCGGAACCCAAAAGTGAATAAAGGTGCATAAGGCAGCGCTCCCCTGCATCATCAGCCCTTGCCCTATGCCTCCGCAAGCATCAAGCCGCTGCATGGTCAGGGGACAATGTCACAACGTTTGATTCCGGCACTGCCACTGCACGTATTGGGCAAAATTGGCGTATAACCCCCATGAAAAAGGCGGCATTGACGCCGCCTCTTGAATTGTTTCAGTGATGTTCCGCCATGGCATCATAATGGGGGCAAATGCCCCCGGCCATTACGCCATTACGGGTTAATCATCCTTGGCCGCTTCCCGGTAGGCTTCCCCTTGTGTCATCCATTGGGGCGCTTTACGTCCTTTCAGGTAATGATCAAAAAACTGTTTCATCCTGATGCTGTAATCCAGCTTGTTGGGATACTTTTTCAGATGATGGGGTTCATCTTCATATTGCAGCATGATCACGTCCTTGCCGGCGCGGCGCATGGCCATGTACAGCTCAATCCCCTGCTGCCAGGGCACCGCATCATCACGGTCGCCAAACATGATTAACAATGGCGTCTGGATGCGCTCCACATAAAATACCGGTGAGTTTTCAATGTATTTCTGTGGTGCCTGCATCAGGCTTTCGCCAATGCGGCTCTGGCCGGTTTCATACTGGAACTGCCGTGCCAACCCGCTGCCCAGCCGAATGCCGCTATAGGCGCTGGTCATGTTGCTGACAGGCGCTCCGGCCACGGCCGCTTTAAACAGCCTTGTCTGGGTAATGTCAAACGCGGTTTGGTAGCCGCTCCAGGAGTGCCCCTGCAAGCCAATGGCATCCGCATCGGCAATGCCCATGTCAATGAGCTTTTGCACCCCAGCGGTCAGCGCTTTCACGGAACTGATCCCCGGATAGCCCACTTCAAAGCGGATATCCGGCAGGAAAATCACATAGTCATCGGCCGCGTACCAGGCAAAATTGGGCCGGTGGTTGATTTTCATGTCAGGGAAGGAGAACAGCCTGTCGCTCATGAATCGGTAGTAATACACCAATACGGGATAGCGCTTGCCCTTCTGGTAATGGGGCGGCTTGATTAAGGCGCCATCCATCACCCGGCCATCGCCGTCACGCCAGTGCACCAACTCGGCTTTGCCCCAGGGCAGCTGTTGGCGCTGCTTGTCCAGCGTGGTTTGTTGTTGTGCCTGTTGGGGCCTTAGGATATCGGCGGTATACAGGTCCGGATACAAATCGTAGCGCTGTTTGCTGAACACCATGGTGTGGTGCTTGTCTGCCCGTGCCAGCACTTTCAATTTGGCTGGCTGTTGCAACAACACTTGGGTGCCCGCCTTGCCGATTTCAGCCTGATAAAAGCCATCGGCTTTGGTGCGTTCACTAAAGCCCTGCAGCAATACGGCTTCGCCGTCTGTCACCGTGGCGGGAAACGCCCCGTCCGGTTGTGCCAGCGCTTCCATTCGATAACTGATTTGCTGCTTGCGCCCTTCACCGGCGGTCACCATGAAACCGTGATGGCTGGAGGTATCAAATTGCCAGATGTCGTATTTGTCGTAAACCAGAATGGCCGAGTCATCCGCCAGCCAGGGGCCAAAACCATAACCGGGGGCAGCTGAAGGATAATCATGATCTTCATCGGCAAAAGGCGTTTTTATGGCCGAGGTAAGCGGGTATTTACGGCCCTTTGCCACATCATAAAGATAAATCTTGCCTTGCTGGTACCACGCCAGATATTTGCCGTTGGGTGAATAGGTGGGCTTGCTGTTGCTGGGCTGCTGGGTAAGCAAACGGACTTTATGCCCGGTATTGATATCCACCAGATAAAAATCCCGGAAAAAACCTGCCCAGGTGATCATTTTCCGATAGGGAATATCAGAGCTTGCCAGTAAAAAGCGCTTGTGCTGGGAACGTGTCACATCAGGCACTTGGGTATCGGCCAACTGCACCACATTGCCGGAAGACAGATGCAGCACCGCAAGGTACGTGCGTTTAAGTTCACGGTCATACTGCTTGATTTCATTGGGTTTGATACGGGCATCATCACCGTGCCACACATTCAGGCCCCGTTGTCCGGTAATCACCTGCGTATCATACAAATCCGCTTCTTTGGTCACTTTGGGCACATGCCACTGCTGGCTTATCTGCGCCACCCGCCCGAAAAACAGCCGTTGTCCATCTACGGAAAAATTGAGCTTGCTGTAGCGATTCAGCCACCAGCCATCAGCACTTTTACCGCTGCCCAGCACCGGGGTGAATTTACCGCTATGCAGATTGTACAGCGCCAGCCGATAGGGACGCTCCGGTGCCACAATCGCCGCATCACCTGCGGTATAAGCCAGATGGGCGGCGTCACGGCTCAAGGTAACGGCGCCTATCTGCTCGGTTTTACTGCTGAACAATACCGCCTGATTGAAACTGTCCAGCCGCACTAGCTGCAACTGATGAAACCCACTGGCACTGTCATTTTGCGCCAGCGTCAAATAACGGCTGTCATGGGAAAAATCCCAATCGGTCACATGTTCAAAATCAAGCCGTTTCCCCGTAGCCAGATTAATCACCGCCAAACGGCGGCCAGCATCTTCCTTGGCGGTTTTGGGTGCGTCTTTTTCCGGTTTGGCAGCAGGCTCGGCGGTTGGCTGGCTTGAGGCATCAGTGGCATCGGCGTCCTCTTTTTTGCCCTCATCCTTATCAAACCACAAGGCCAAAAACTTGCCGTCTTCAGAAAACGCCCGGGATTCGACCCGCGCAAACTGCTGCACCTTGCCGCTGTGGTTATCCACCAGCAACAGTCCGGATTTCAGTTTCTTGCGGGCTTTGGGGCTGGCTTGTTCGTGGGCAAGCAAGGCAGGCTTTTGCAAAAACGTGGTATAGCGGCCGTCATGGCTCACCACCGGCGCAGAGCCGCCCGGCACCTGATGCAACTCACCGTCTGGCAGTTGCTTCACGTAACCCGAACTGTCGCCGCGATCAGGCGCAGTGGCATAGGCCAGCACCTTGCCTTGTGGGTCCAGCGTTTGCCCGGTAATGGACTGGAAGTGCATGATGTCTTCCAGTGTCAGTGCGTTTTTCGTCGGGGTTTGCGCCTGGGCCGTCAGCGACAGCCCGGCAACCAGCAGCAATGAAGCGAGAGCGGAAAATTTCACGGCTATCCTCTTACTCGGCATGCCGACGCCGTTGATTTGGGTCAACGCAAACCAAGTTATCGACATGTGAAAATTTTGTCATGTTAGCCTACCGAAAAAGGCTGGGGATTGCTCATTAATTTCCTGTAAAAAATGTTTAAAAGTGTTTAGAATAAAGGCGATCTATATCACACATTTTCATGGCATTAACCGTGTTTGACATGCGGTTGTACATTTTCTATATGCTAACCCGTGCAAGGATTCTCCATGTCAAAAAGAACCATAACCGTGATCCCCGGTGACGGGATCGGTCCAAGTATTATTGATTCCGCAATACAGATTTTAGAAAAAGCAGGCTGCGATTTTGAGTACGAGTTTGCCGATGCCGGCTTGGCCGCGCTGGATAAATATGGCGAGCTGCTTCCACAAAAAACACTTGATTTGATTGAAAAAAATCGCATCACGCTGAAAGGGCCATTAACCACACCCGTAGGTGAAGGCTTTACCTCCATCAACGTGACCCTGCGTAAAAAATTCGGCTTGTATGCCAACGTGCGTCCGGTGCACTCCATCAAGGGCACCCAGGCACGCTACAACAATATCGACATCATCACCGTGCGTGAAAACACCGAAGGGATGTATTCCGGCTACGGCCAGAAAGTGTCCGACGACGGCTTAACGGCAGAGGCCACCAGCGTAATCACCCGCCAGGGTGCCGAGCACATCACCACCTTTGCCTATGAGTTGGCCCGTAAGGAAAAACGCAAGAAAGTCACTATCGTGCACAAAGCCAACATCATGAAATCCACCTCCGGGTTATTTCTGAAAACCGCCCGGGAAATTGCCCAGCGTTATCCAGACATCACCACAGAAGAGATGATTGTGGATGCCACCTGCATGAAGCTGGTGATGAATCCGGAAAACTTTGACGTGATAGTGACCACTAACCTGTTTGGCGACATTTTGTCAGACCTGTGTGCAGGCCTGGTCGGTGGACTGGGCATGGCGCCCGGGGCCAACATCGGCAAGAATACCGCCATTTTTGAAGCGGTGCATGGCAGTGCTCCCGATATTGCCGGCAAAAACCTGGCCAACCCCACCTCCGTCATCCTGGCATCCGTGCAGATGCTGGAATATCTGGGCATGGCAGACAAAGCCGCCAAAATCCGCAATGCGGTATTAGCCGTGATTGCCGATGGCGATCGCACCACCCGCGATTTGGGCGGTAGCCACGGCACCACCGACTTCACCCAAGCGGTGCTGGAACGCCTGTAAGACTGTGCCTGCCACCGTTAAAAAGTAAGTGAAAGCCTTTTACTTGCAATTCGCTGGCAAGGCACTAACGCGTACACACCTGCATGGCAGTGTGTACGCTTTTTTTATCCCTGAATGGTAGTAAGCTGGCGCACTTGCGCATTCCACGCCCCATGCCTTGTGATAAACGGCTCATCAGCCCGCACCTGATACGGGATGACAATGGGTAGGCAAAGCATTGGCTGACATGAGGGCGATGAACAAGGCGGCTTTCAGTAAAGCCCTTGTATCCATGTGCATGCGCACTAATATAATGTTAGGCAGTAACCGTAAGTTCAGCATTAATTATGAGTAGGTTAGTAGTTAATTTAAATAAGGAAAATCATGAATAAGGGGTCAATTAGTTTTTTTGAAGTTAAGCAGTGTGGTTTTTATTCTACCAAAGATCATAAATCTGTTTATGAAGAAGGAACTATGGAAGAAATCATTAATAGTTTTTGTGAGTGGGTTAAAGGTCGTGATTTCAGCCAAACTATACCTTGGGATAGTACAGCACATCCTAGAAGAACACAGATATATTGTAAAAGCATTGCACAAGATGCCGAAACTAAAGATACTTTACTTGTTTTGTGGCGAAGATTTGGGGACGATAGTGGGAAAGTCAGTGGTATTGCACCAGACGCAAAAGTTGGTTTAGATACGAGTGACTCAATAAAAATAGATCCAAAAGTTAAGGGGCAAAGTGCCTTCTTGGGGCAACCAATGTATTATTGGTTTATCCCTCGTAGAAATGTTATCGCAACTGTCAATTTCCCACACTCATCAGCCATGACAAAGGATGTATGCGATTATATCAAACGTTGTTTGGATTACAGAATTTCCCACCCTAGGAAAAAAATTAACGAAACTGAAAGTGTTAACCCTAATAATGGCAAAGCTATTATTAGAAAATATATTACTTATATGAGTGAGGATAATACTAGAACTATGCGTTCTAAGTTTCACGTAAGTATTAAAGAGTTAAACACGGATAAAGCGAATGCTGCTCGATTAGCTAAACGTATTAGTCATATTGTTGTTAGGGATACGATTTCCACACAGAAAAGTGATAATAAAGACTCTCTTTTTAACCTTTGGTCAAAAGTTAAAGGTAAAAAAACGTTTAGTAAACATGTTGAAATAATTGAAGAAGTTACACTTTCCGAATCAGAAGTGTCAGAAATTATTAAAGTTCATAATAAAGAATATAATCCTTTGGATAGGTGGAATAATATTGGTTTTAGAGAGTCAGGAAATGACACCACTCGGTGGTTCAACAAATATGTAAGTCGAGAACATATAAAATTAGAGCCACTGGCTGAAAATCATACATATTATTCAGCAGATGTTGTTCTAAAAGAATTAATAAATCAACGGGATGAATTATTAATTCAAATTCCTAACGATGTGGCTAAAATTGAAGGTGATGATATAAGAGATGAATGTGATGTGGGAGAGGAACATGTTGCTTAACTCACATCGAAAAGAAGTATTAAAAGCATTTTTTATTTTCCTAAAAAGTAGATTGCTTCCCCATTCTTTATATATTGTCATTAGTCTAGTTATTGGTTATTGTCTAGTTGGTCACATATCATTAGTAGATTTACGACCAATTATGAGTACTCTACAAAATATAGCAGCAGCAGTATTTACTCTAGCTGGAATTTGGATTGCTTATTCTTATCCGCAGGCTATTTCAGCATATACTTCACCAAGCACTGTTAGTGTTATACCTACAGATGAAACTAAGAGAATAGAAAATTTAGTTTTAATTGTATTAACATCTGCATTTGTAATATCTTCATTGTTGTTTTTTAATGTTTTCTATTTGTTAGTTTATAAATCAGATTTAATTGCAAATTATCGGCATCTTCTTAAAATTGTAGGTATTTCGTCTGTTTTTTATCTAGCTTTCTTACAATTAAAAGCAATTTTTATTGTTATGGTTACTAATATATCATTTGTGAATGAATTGCATGCTAAGAAAACAGAAAAAGATGCGAATGATGACCTTTAGGAATTAGTGAAAAACTGCCTAACAATGCGCAGCAATTGACAAAATATATGTCACGAATTTTGCTTCGCAAAATGTAGTGCCAAATATTTTGCAACTGTGCTTAGCGTTATCCATATAAGGAGCTACGGTGAGTAGAACGATATTTTTCTTCGTAAAAGTATTTAATAAGAAAGAACATGCTGAAGATTTCATAAAAGGAAAATTATTCTCAAATAGGCTTTCTTTTTTTAGAAAATATGAAGAAAACGAATCAGCTAATCGTGGTGATAAACACGAAGGTGTCGTCGGCTGGTATCAACCAGATCAAATACAGCTAGAAATCAATGGCAGAGTCATTACGGATCTTGCTGGTCCTGTAATGACTCAGATGAATTGGCATGAACACCTAAATATTTTTTGTGTTTATGCAGCTCATAGTGGTGAGTTTGATGAAATTTCTGAAGAAACAATAAAAGACTTTAAGAAACAAATCTCTATTCCTGAAGAATGTGAGAATCTTGGCGAGTACGCTGTCATAGTCACCAATGTAACTCAATTTATTGAGCGAGTTAAAGCAGCAGTAAGTTCCAATAATTATGGGTTTAATGCTGGGTTGGTTGAGTATTACGACCCTACTAGCTTCAATGGCTCTTTCTCAGAAGTTGAATCTATTTTTAGAAAGCGAGATGAATACAAGCACCAAAAAGAATATAGATTTTCTTTTGATACAGGTGTTGCAGGAAATGATCCCCTGATATTAAACATTGGTGACATTAGTGATATTACGATGCAGTGTAAAGTGTCCGACATTAATGCACAATTGGAAGTAAAACTGCCGAGTGATGAAAATGCATAACAAACGTAATCACACAGGTAAAAATCCACCTGCATAGCAGATGTCAGGCATTAGTAGTCAAAAGGATTACCCACCTATCAGATTGCAGCATGAGGACTTGATCTCACCCCAATGACCCCCCAAGATAAAACCGTGAGGTAAGCAGTCACTATCAGGAGGGCGTGTGTTTAAAAGCGGTCTTGCCAGTCTCAGGGGCAACAAACAAACACTACTTGAACAGGAAATTGCCAAAGAACAATCCGCCGCATTGGGCAAAGCCGGTGAGCGCCTAAAAGCCGCCCTTGAGGGGTATAACGCCGATAAGGCCGCCCGGTTTCAGCAACACTCCCAAGCCTGGCATCATCAGCAACTGACCGATGCGGTATATAACCTGATGCTTACCCGGGAGTTTCTGGGTTTTGTAGACAGCAATCTGGAATGGATTTGCCAGCAATACCAATTGCCCCGCGCGGTATTGCAGCAGTTTGCCTCGGATGCCCAACTGGCCCGCTTGTCCCACGAGTAACCCCCTGGGACTGATTGGCAGGCCACAACGGCTTACGCCAACACCATAATGAATGCTGGTGCCCGAGATGTTACTGGTGCTGTCCGGCCCGCAAGCACAAATGCACGGTCACTTCATCCCGGTCATGATAAAGGTGCTTGCAACGCAGCTGATAGTGACGAAAGCCGTGTTGTTGCAAGACTTCAGCCATCCGCTGCAAAATGGTGGTCACTTCTTTATAGCGGCTTTTCATGGGCAGTTTCAGGTTGAAAATCGCCTCTTCAAACCAGCCATTGATGGCCCACTGCTCCATTAACCGGGCAACCCGAGACGGTTGTTCCACCATGTCGCACACCAGCCAGTAGATGTTTTTGCGCTTTGGTTCAAAGCGAAATCCGTCTTCCCGGTAGTGGGTTACCTGCCCGGTTTCCATCAGGCTGTCGGCCATGGGCCCGTTATCCACTGCGGCCACAAACATGCCGCGGCGCACCAGCTGATAGGTCCAGCCCCCGGGGCAAGCGCCTAAATCCACCGCATTCATGCCGCTGTGCAGCCGGCTTGGCTGCTGATCCGGGGTAATGAAATGGTTAAAGGCTTCATCCAGTTTGAGGGTGGAGCGGCTGGGGGCACTGGCAGGAAACTTCAGCCGGGGAATGCCCATAAAGAATGGTGAGCTGTTATGGCTGTAGGAATAGCCGGCATAGGCATTACCCGCTGCGGGAAAACAGACATGCACAATGGGCCTGCGGGGGTTTTCCGTAGCCAGCAAACTGCCCTGGCGCTTCAATGCCGCCCGCAGCGGCACCGTGAATTTGCGGCAAAAGGTGAGTAATTCCTTGGCCTGATTGGTATCCGGTGTTTCCACCCGCAATTCACCGGCTTTTTCGATGGTCGACAGCGCCTGACACAAAGGCGACACCCGGTCATCGGTTGGCAAATCACTCAAACGCTCACCGCAAACAAACATCTGCCGGGCAAAAATCAGTGTGTCCAGGGGTAATTCACGGGCCAGCTTGTCTGCATCGCCGGGGGTAAAACACTGGAAAACCACGTAGGCGTCGTTGGCCGCTGCCTTGACAAATCCCGCCACTTCAAGCTCTGCGGCGCGATCCTGTATTTCAGCGGCACACTCTTTTTCGTAACCTGCACGACAGAACAAAAACAGATTGTTCATGAATAATCCCGTAACCAGCCTTTTCGGCAAAAGGCGCTAGTATACCAGAACTGTGCGCTTACAGATCTTCTGTGCGATGACGCCACATGGAAGCGGCCAGCAATGCCCATCCCAGCAGGAAGCAAAAGCCCCCGAACGGAGTGATCATCCCCAGCACTTTAACGCCCAGTAAGGCGTAAAGATAAAGGGAGCCGGAAAACAGCACAATGCCCGCAATAAACAGCCAGGCGGCCCAATCCAGCAAGGGGGATTTAACCCATTGCCCTGCCAGGGCAATCGCGATTAAGGCAAAGGTATGATAAAACTGGTATTCCACCCCGATATCGAAAATGGCGATAAGGTCCGGCGGGGTCACCGTTTTCAATCCGTGCGCGGCAAACGCTCCCAGGGTAACGGCCATAAAACCGCTGATAGCAGCCAACATAAACAGGCCTTTTTTCATATCCAACTCCTGATAAATGACAGCGATCCATCGATCACTGATGAGAGATTGTCATCCAGTGATACCCTAGCACTTTTTCTTGGCTTAAAGCTGTGGTCACCGTCGCAGACTATATGCACCTGCACGCCGGGAGGCAAAGGCCATTGCTGTAATTGCTGCCGATTGCCAAAACTGTCACGTTCACCCTGAAAAATGGCTACCGGCAAGCTGCAGTCCACCAACGGTTGTAAACGCGGCTCGTTTTTACCCCGGGGCAAAAACGGGTAACCCAAGCAGATGACGCCACGCACCACCTCGGGCAAGGGGTCAGTGGCCAGCATCAGCGCCATGCGCCCGCCCATGGACTTGCCCATCAAAAACAGCTGCTGTGGCTGAAACCGGGCAATCACCTGTTGTAACTGTTGCTTAAAATCCGCAATCAATGCCGGCGCTCTATCCGGTGGTCGGCGTTTGCCATCCAGCTGGCGTTTTTGCATGTAGGGGAAATTGAAACGCACCACGGTAACATCGGCGCTGGCCATGCCGGCAGCAACGGCCGCCATAAAGGCGTGATCCATATCGGCACCGGCACCGTGGGCAAACAGAACAAGGGTATTGGCGGCTGTGGGGCTTTTGTCAACGCGCCAATTATCCGGGTAGCAGCTCACTGCGGGACTCCTCGGCAAACATGTCCAGCATCCACTCCCTAAATGCCACAATCTTGCCAAGCTCGGCATGTTTTTGCTGACACACCAGATAATAGGCATCCTTGCTGACCAGCACTTCCTGGAACGGGCAAATCAGGCGCCCGGCCAGAATTTCCGGGCGTGCCAGCACACTGTACCCCAGCGCAACCCCCTGACCGTGGGCCGCGGCCTGCAATACCAGTGACGAGTGGCTGAAGATGGGGCCCTGATTGACGTTGATATCGGTTACGCCGCACTGGCGAAACCAGGCCTGCCAGTCATGACGGCTCATGTCATGCAGCAGGGTGTGAAATTTCAAGTCAGCGGGCTTGCTTAACGGTTTGGGGCCATTGAGCAACATGGGGGAACATACCGGGATCAACACTTCATTGCGCAGTTTGTCGGCACGCAATCCCGGCCAATTGCCCTGTCCGTAATAGATGGCCACATCCACGTCATCCGCCAGCGAGTCGGTGGCACTGTCCACCGCCTTGATGCGCACATCGATATCCGGATTTTTTTCACTGAATTTGGCAAGCCTGGGCACCAGCCACTGAATGGCAAAACTGGGCGGCATGCTTACCGTCAAGGAACCAATGGCGCTACGGGCCAGCAACCGGTCGGTGGCATCGGCCAGTTGCCCGAAAATATCCTTGATATCAAGGAAATAGCTTTGCCCTTCTTCGGTTAACAGCAAGGAGCGGTTTTTGCGGCGAAACAGTTTCAGCCCCAAAAAGTCTTCTAATGCTTTTATCTGATGGCTGACAGCCGCCTGTGTCACAAACAGTTCTTCTGCCGCACGGGTAAAACTCAAGTGGCGGGCAGCTGCTTCAAACGCTTTCACGGCATTCAGCGGAGGAAGTCGCTTTGACATGAGCATCCATTCCAAAATTTATAATTAGTTTTTCTAATCCATATTGTTACATTTTATCATGTGGCAGTGCCAGCGATTTTATGTAACCCGGCGTAAATCCGGCGCCGCTTGGCGCGTTCATGGCTTAAGCCACAAAAAAAGCCGCATCATGAGATGCGGCTTTCATACCATTGGGCAGGTTAAGGCCGGTACACCTTCACGTTTTCATACCCCTGCTCCAGCAAATACAATGCCTGCAGCTTACTCATCACGCCCCGATCGCAATACAGCAGGTAGGTTTTTTGCTGATCCAACTGGGCAAAAGCGCTGGATAACTTGAAGAAAGGAATGTGCTGGATTTCAGCCCCTTCCACTTTGAGCGGTTGGCGCTCTTCCTCTTCCGGCGCCCGGATATCCAAAATCACCTGCTCGGCAGCCACGCTGGAAACGGTTTCGGTTTCAGTCACCCGGGTGTCCATCGCTTTGGGAATGTCACGAATATCCATGATTTCCGCTGCCGCCAGCACCCGCTCCAGCAAATCTTCGGAAAATTTCTGCTCTTGGGCTTCCACTTTCGACAACACGGCTTTTACCGTGGGCCGCTGGGAAATCACGCCGCAATATTCCGGCATGGATTTGGCAAAATCTTCCGTACCGATTTTACGGCTTTCGTTGATGATGTCCTGTTTGTCCATGGTGATTAACGGGCGCAGGATCAAGGTGTCGGTGCAACGGTCAATCACGTTGAGATTGGTCAACGTCTGGCTCGACACCTGCCCAAGGCTTTCACCGGTGACCAGTGCCTGTATGCCCATGCGCTCGGCAACCTTGCTGGCAGCCCGCATCATGCAGCGCTTGAGGATAACGCCCATCAGGCCGTTATCAATCCGCTCGAGGATTTCTGCCACTACCGGTTCAAAAGGAATGGTGACAAATTTCACTTTGTGGGACTGACCGTAGGTTTTCCACAGATGGTAGGCCACCTGTTTCACGCCGATTTCGTGCTGGGCGCCGCCAAGGTTAAAGAAGCAATAGTGGGTGCGGGCGCCTTTTTTGATGAACTGGAAGCTGGATACGCCAGAATCAAAGCCGCCGGAAATCAGTGACAAGACATCTTCTTGCGTGGCCATGGGGAATCCGCCCAAACCGGCCACTTTGCGCTGCACCAGGTACAGCTTGTCGTTATTGATTTCCAGATTGACGGTGACATCCGGGTGCTTGAGTTTGACCCCGGCCGCTTCGGTATGCTGGTTGAGACCACCGCCAACGTAGCGTTCCACCTCAATGGAGGTAAACTCATGCTGGCCGCTACGCTTTACCCGCACGCAAAAGGTTTTACCGGCCAAAGAATCGCCAAATGCCGCCAGGGCATGCAAATAGATGTCGTGCACGCTCTCAAAGGCGTATTCATCCACCCGGGCAATACTGGCAATGCCGGGAATGCAGGTCAGGCGTTCGCCAATGGCATCCAGCAGTTCGGGTTTGTCCTGCGGCACCCCCACCATGATGCGATCCCACTGTTTTTGCACAGTGACACCTTCATCCACTTTTTTCAGTACGTTCCGGATATTGGACTCAAGCATTTTGGTGAAGCGCATGCGCACCGGCTTGCTCTTCATCATGATTTCGGGGTATAGCTTAACGATAAACTTCATGGATTTTCCGCAGAATAAAACTGTATCAACAAGCAATCGCGGGATTATAGCAAACTGCCCCTGCCAGTCACAGCAAGGGCGATGAAAAACCTGAAACCCCAACACGCCAACACGCCAACAGCCCGTTGACCATCGGCGCCCGATAACGGCACACCTGATTGCAACGGCTAATTGGGGGTTACCTGGATTTCGTCCGACTGTTTGGCTTTGCCCTGTTCAATGGCAATTTCCACCCGCCGGTTACGCGCCCGGTGCTCGGCGCTGTTGTTGGCTACCAAAGGATTGGTATCGGCCAGCCCCACCACTTTCATCCGTTTTGCATCAAACCCTTTCACCCGGATTAACTCGTGAGCCACCGCCAACGCCCGTTGGGCCGACAAGTCCCAGTTGGACTGATACAACTCATTGCTGATCAGCAAATTGTCACTGTTGCCAGAGACGGTCACAATGCCGGGCACCTCTTTTAACAGCTCGCCAATGGCGTGGATCACCGGTTTGAACTGGGGCTGCAAAAAGCCTGAGCCGGAGGCAAAAGAGCCTTTTTCCCGGATGCGGATAATGATTTGCTGCCCCAGGGATTCAATCTCAATGGCGCCATCCACAATCTCTTTGTTGAGTTTTTCCGCCATGCGTTTGACTTGGGTGTTGATTTGCTGCTGGGCGGCGGTGTTTTTCTGGGTGCGTTTGGCCTCGGCCTGCTCCCGGGCGGTAGCGGCAGAATCACCGCCCCGCTGCTCCCCTTTTTGAGGCTGCTTGCCGCCGGCACTTTCATCATCGCCGGCCTGAAAATTCAGTGTGGGCTGGGTCATCTCATTGGTTTGCTGGTTAATCACCTCAATGGGTGACGGGTCCGGCCGACCGGGACGAAACTCCAGTGCAATCACCGAGGTACCTTTGGGAATGTCTTTGACTTCCACCTTGTTTTGCACCCCGAAGGCGTACTTCATGGAGCCGGCAATCTGCTTGAATTTAAGCACGTCCATTTCCGAAAAAGACAGCAACAGCACAAAGAAGCACATTAACAGTGACATCAAATCGGAAAAGGTCGCCAGCCAAGGCGGGGCCGGTGGTGGACAATCGCACTTTTTTTTGGCCATTGTTTACTCTCCACCGGTGGTTTCTATGGTGCGCTGTTTCTCTGACAGGTAGTTTTTCAGGAAGCTTTCAATCACCCGCGGGTTTTGGCCGTCCTGTATGGCCAATACCGCATCCATGATCAGGTTGCGGTTGAGCATCTCTTCATTCATCCGCAGCGACAGTTTGTCGGCAATGGGCAGGGCCACCAGGTTGGCCAGCAATGACCCGTAAAGGGTGGTCAGCAAGGCCACCGCCATGGCCGGGCCAATGGATTTGGGGTCGTCCATGTTAGACAGCATGGCCACCAGTCCCACCAGGGTACCAATCATTCCCATGGCCGGGCCCACGTCGCCAAATGCCTTGAAGATGGCAATGCCGGCGCGATGGCGCTCTTCCGTCAGGGCGATGTCTTTTTCCAGTGCGGCGCGCACCACTTCGCCATCATGACCATCCACCAGCATGTCCACGGCTTTTTGCATGAAGGAGTTGGAAATCTGCGCTTCTTCCAGTGCCAGAAAGCCCCCTTTGCGCGCGGCATCCGCCATGGTGACCGACTGTTCAATCAGCTCTTCCGGGGTGTCGAGCTTGAAGATGAACGCTTTGGCGGCAATTTTCATGGCTCCCAGATACTGCTTGAGGTTGAATTTCATCATCACCACAAACATGGAGCCGATAAACACAATCAACACGGAGGGAACGTCAACATAAATGGAGATGCCACCGGCACTGACCATGGCCCAGAACATCACGCCAAACGCGCCAATAATGCCTATCAGGGTTGCTAAATCCACTCTTGCTCCTCAATTCTCTAAAGTCGTGTCATCCATCTGTGAGCTGAGGTGATAGAAAATACGGAGACCGACCACGCTCTGCCAGAGAAATACCTTGGAAAGGGAATATTACGCTTTTTAACGGCTTCTATTGTGCTTTATCGGATCAAACTCCGGCAAGTTTAGAGGGATTTTAACGCCGGGCGAAAATATTTTTGCGACAAAGCGTGCTTTCGAGCAAATAACCAACGCCTTAATTTGACCCTTTGTGGTGCCTGCTATAACGTGTGTGCCCATGCAGTCGCCGCCTGTTCTGAACCGAACCCGCTGCCGAGCCTGCCTCGATTCCGCTGTCAAATCATTGGTATACTCCATGGCAGTGTAATTCCAAGGAAAACAACGTGGCCAAAAAACCTGAAAACCTCAGTTTTGAAGAGTCCCTGGGCGAACTAGAACACATCGTCAGTGAACTGGAACAGGGAGACGTGTCGCTGGATGATGCCCTGAAACAGTTCGAGCGCGGCATTAAACTGGTGCGCAGCAGTCAGAGCAAGCTGGAGCAGGCGCAACAGAAAGTTGCGATTCTGTTGTCAGACGATCCCCAGGCACCGCTCAGTCCATTTGATGTCGAGGAAGAGTAATTGTTAACGCAAGCCATTAATCGCTGCCAGCATCGAGTCAATCTTTATCTGTCAACGACATTCGACCACCTGCCGGAAAACGATCCCAATTTGCGCGCGGCCATGCGTTACGGCGTGTTGCTGGGGGGCAAGCGGGTGCGTCCCTTTCTGGTTTATGCCGTAGGTGAAATGCTGGGGATCAGCGCCGAGCGCCTGGATGCCTGTGCCGCCGCCATCGAATGCATTCATGCCTATTCGCTTATCCATGATGACTTGCCGGCCATGGACAATGACGAGCTGCGTCGCGGCCAGCCCACCGTGCACATTGCCTTTGATGAAGCCACGGCCATTTTGGCCGGTGACGCCTTGCAAACCCTGGCGTTTGAACTGATATGCCAGGATGATTCCAGCTTTAGCGCCAGCCAGCAGCTGCAAATGACCAAGGCACTGGCCAGAGCCTCCGGCTATCTGGGCATGTGTGGCGGCCAGGCACTGGATTTGGCGGCCACCGACAAGGCCATTGCCCTTGACGAGCTGACTCAGTTGCATCGCCTGAAAACCGGGGCGCTCATCCGCTGCGCCGTAGAACTGGCGGTGATTGCCGCCGAAATAGCCCCGGAACAACGGCAACAGCTCATGACCTATGCCGATGCCATCGGCCTGGCATTCCAGGTGCAGGACGACATTCTTGACATCACCGCCAGCACTGAAGAACTGGGCAAGCCCCAGGGGTCAGATACCCGTTCCAATAAAAGTACTTATCCTAAATTGCTG
Source organism: Shewanella mytili (assembly GCF_046765975.1). NCBI lineage: Bacteria > Pseudomonadati > Pseudomonadota > Gammaproteobacteria > Alteromonadales > Shewanellaceae > Shewanella > Shewanella mytili. Next base: position 104,857 of record NZ_JBKOUD010000004.1, read on the forward strand.
GGATTAGACGGGGCGAAAGCCACCGCTGAAAAACTGCTGCAAGAGGCACTATCAGCCATAGGTAATTTGCCCTACAATAGCCAACTAATTGCTGAATTCGCACGCTATATCATTGAGCGGCGAGTATAAAAAGAGACAAAGTAGCTCCTTATGAGTCTGGATATCACTCAATTTCCGGTATTGGCACAGGCCAATACACCCGAAGAGTTGCGCCAGTTGCCCCAGGCATTGTTGCCGCAACTGGCCGACGAACTCAGAGCTTTTTTGCTGCAATCCGTGGGGCAGTCCAGTGGGCATTTTGCTTCTGGTCTGGGGGCAGTAGAACTCACCGTGGCACTTCACTACGTGTATAACACGCCCTTTGACCGGCTGGTCTGGGATGTGGGCCATCAGGCCTATCCCCATAAAATCCTCACCGGTCGCCGGGATCAGATGCACACCATTCGCCAAAAAGGCGGCTTGCACCCATTCCCGTGGCGCGGTGAAAGCGACTATGACACCTTCAGTGTTGGCCACTCCAGCACCTCCATTTCAGCCGCACTGGCAATGGCCATTGCCGCCGATAAAGAACAGGCCGGACGCCGGGTGGTAGCGGTAATCGGTGATGGCGCTATGACCGGCGGCATGGTGTTTGAAGCCATGAATCATGCCGGTGATCTCCATAAAGACATGCTGGTTGTACTGAACGACAACGAGATGTCCATTTCGGAAAATGTGGGGGCGCTTAACAAACACATGGCCCAACTGATGTCTGGCCGCTTTTATTCCAGCATCCGTGAAAGCAGCAAAAAAGTGTTGCAAGGCATGCCGGTGATCAAAGAGATGGCCCGGCGCACCGAAGAGCACCTGAAAGGCATGATGGTGCCCGGCACGCTGTTTGAAGAGCTGGGCTTCAACTACATTGGCCCCATTGACGGCCATGACGTGAATGCACTGGTGGAAACCCTGCGCAACATGCGCAACCTGAGCGGCCCTCAGTTACTGCACATCATGACCAAAAAGGGCAAGGGATACGAACCGGCGGAGAAAGACCCCATCGGTTGGCATGCCGTGCCCAAATTCGATCCCAGCCAGTTCTGCAAACCCGTATCTGCCAACAGCCTGCCCAATTTTTCCGACATCTTCGGCAAGTGGCTGTGCGACATTGCCGCAAAGGATGACAAAGTGGTGGGCATCACGCCCGCCATGCGTGAAGGCTCCGGCATGGTGGAGTTTTCCCACCAGTTCCCCGAGCAGTATTTTGATGCGGCCATTGCCGAGCAGCACGCCGTCACCCTGGGTGCGGGCTTTGCCAGCGAAGGCTACAAACCCGTTGTGGCCATCTATTCCACCTTTTTGCAGCGGGCTTATGATCAGGTGATCCACGATGTGGCCCTGCAAAAACTGCCGGTATTGTTTGCCATTGACCGTGGCGGCATTGTGGGTGCCGACGGCCCGACCCACCAGGGTGCGTTTGACATGAGTTACCTGCGCTGCATTCCCAACATGGTGATCATGGCGCCGTCTGATGAAAACGAATGCCGTCAGATGCTGTATACCGGCTACTGTTATCAGGATGGCCCAGCGGCCGTGCGTTACCCCAGAGGATCTGCCACCGGCATTGCCCCCCAGGAGGAGATGACCGCCCTACCCATCGGTAAAGGGGTCATGAAACGCCAAGGCGAAAAGCTGGCCATCATCAATTTTGGCACCACCCTGCAAGCGGCACTGGAAGTAGCAGAAACACTGAATGCCACCGTGGCCGACATGCGTTTTGTCAAACCGCTGGATGAAACCCTGCTGCAACAGTTGGCCACCGAGCATGATGTACTGGTTACCCTGGAAGAAAATGCCATCATCGGGGGCGCCGGCAGCGGCGTGCTGGAATATCTGGCCCGCCAGCAGCTCACCAAACCGCTGCTGCAACTGGGGTTGCCGGATGAATTCATCAAGCACGGTAGCCAGCAGGAAATTCTTCATGAATTACAACTGGATGCCCCGGGCATATTAAACCAAATCAACCAGTTTACCGATAAACTCGCCCGCTAAACCAGACGAAAGCCAACCGCATAAAAAGGTTGGCTTTTTTATGTCATCCGTCCACCCTTCCCCGCCATTTGGCGTTATAGTGAATCACAGTCACTCATACCATCATCCATTCCAAGGAAGAGGAAGAATGCCTCAGGAAAACTGTGCCTTGATGCTAGGCGGCGGCGGTGCCAGAGCCGCCTATCAGGTGGGCGTACTCAAAGCGATAATACAGTTGTACCCCCGCAACCACGGCATTCCGTTCAACATTATTTGCGGAACCTCTGCCGGGGCCATCAATGGTACTTCCCTGGCTACCCATGCCTCCTGTTTTCATCTGGGGGTTAAAAAACTGGAATGGGTCTGGCGCCATCTGCACACCAGCCGCATCTACCGGGCCTCAATACCGAGCGTATTGCAACATCTGGGGGCGATGCTGCTCAAAGGGATGCAAACCGATTTGGCCAACACGGATGCGGGCAGCCTGCTGGATAACGCACCGTTACGGGCGTTACTCAATGAGCTTATCAATTTTGAGCGCATCGACCGTAACATTCAAAATGGCCATCTTACCGCCATCAGCCTGGACACCTCTTGCTATAACACTTCTCAGTCGGTGAGTTTTTTCCAAGCCGGCAGTGAGATGGAAAACTGGCAGCGGGCCAGACGCAGCGGCGTGCGCACGCGCCTTAACACCGAACACCTGATGGCCAGCGCCGCCATCCCCATGGTGTTTCCCTCCATCCGGCTGGGGAAACGCTATTATGGCGATGGCTCGGTGCATCAGTTGTCGCCCCTGTCCTGTCCCATCCATCTGGGCGCCAGCCGGATCATGGTGATCAACCTAGAAAGCCCCCACCAGCAGCAAGCCAAGGATCTGGAATATCATCCCAAAACGGCCACCATTGCCGGTCACCTGCTGGATACCATCTTTTCCGATACCTTAAACAGCGACATGGAGCGGCTGAACCGGATTAACAGCACGCTGGAGCTGGTGCCGCCAGGTAGCCGCCAGCCCCTGAATTTGCGCCACATTGAAGCCTTGGTGATAAAACCCAGTGAAGATTTGAGCGAAATAGCCAAACGCTATTATACGGAGATGCCCTATGCCATCCGCCGGCTGCTGGCCCTGATGGGCATAAGCCGCCAGTCTGACACCAGTATCGTGTCTTACCTGTTGTTTGAAAAAGCCTATACTGGCGCCCTGATTGATTTGGGCTATCAGGACGCCATGGCGCAATTGCCCCGCATTAAAACCTTTTTGCGCCTTGCGTGACGGGGCTGCATCACCACCGGGAACAGGGTGTGACCATATTCCCACGGTGAAAGGTTACAGCCCCCGCAGCTGAATGCGCCGCAGGAATTCGGTCATGATGCGGTCATATAACAAGTCCCCGTAAAACAGGTCTTCAATGCCGTGATCAATGCTCGGATTGTCGTTAATCTCAATCACATAGGGTTGGCCATCCACCTCTTTCAAATCCACGCCGTAAAAACCGGAACCGATAAGGTTGGCGGATTTCAGCGCCGCATCCACCACTTGTGACGGCACCTGTTTCAGATCCTGGGCGTCATAACCGCCGGCGGTGAACTTGCCGTTTTTATGATGTTCATAAATCTGCCAGTGCCCGCGGCTCATGTAGTAACGGCAGGCATACACCGGCTGACGGTTCAGGATGCCAATACGCCAGTCAAAGGCGGTGGGCAGATATTCCTGTGCCAGCATCAAGGTGCTGTGGGCAAAAATCCGTTGGGCCTCCGCGCGCAAGCTGTCAATATCCTTCACCTTCACCACCCCTAACGAAAACGCCCCGTCTGGCACTTTGAGCACGGCAGGCAAGCCTATTGTCGTCAGCAGCTGTGTTTCCCATTGAGGATCTGAGCCGTTGAGGATCAGGCTCTTTGGCACCGGAATTTTGTGGTTCATCAACAGTTCTGTCAAAAATACCTTGTTGGTGCACTTCATGATGGACTCAGGATCATCCATCACCACCAGCCCCATCTGCTCGGCATTTTTGGCAAAACGGTAGGTGAAATTGCTGATATTGGTAGTCGCCCGGATAAACAATCCGTCAAATTCCCCCAAACGCCCCATGTCCCGGCGCCCCAATAACTGCATGTCCATACCGATGCGGTTGGCGGCTTTGATGAAGCGCTTGATGGCGCCATGATTGGACGGCGGCATTTTTTCATCGTCATCCACCAGCATGGCCATTTCATAGCGGTAGGCTTTTTTGCGTTTTGGCGCCCGCCAGACCTTTTGGGAAAAAGCCTGCAGGTAATGGGCAAACAAATCCTGCTCTTCGTCGGTGAGGGCCTGGAACGGAAAAGGGGCAATATGGCTCACCTGCCATTTATTGCCGCCTTTCACCAGCACCACGTCCAGCACCGGCACATTAAAGCGTTCAAAAATCTTATGGCCAATCCGCGCTAACTCCTCGCGCTCGCTGTGACCAAAAAACAGCTTGAACTGTAGCTGTGTCTGCTCCGGTGGCAGGTGTTCCAGTCCCGCCTGAGGCAAACTGAAAAACCTGTCCTGGGACAGATCATTAATCGTCATCACTGACGGAATAACACGGTGACCACGGGCTTCTGCCATCAGGGAACAGTAATAGCCCGTCGTAAGATAATCGTAACTGCGGCACAAATTCAGTACCTGCACCCGGTTGTTATCGGTAAATGCCCCCATATCAAGATAATCATTTACCGTCACCATCCGTTCACTGGGCAAGTACGGACACCAGTCACTGGCGTCGTCAGTCACGATAAGCAGTTGTGCCATAAATAGTTGTTGCCTCACACATAAGTTGGGGATTAAATATCAGAAGTTTGTCTTCTACCTGAACATCATGGAAATACGTGCCGCTACACAGGCCGAACTTTCAGCGCTCGATCAACTGGAACTCTCCGCCTTCAACGGTGACCGCATCAGTCACCGCCAAATGAAACGTTTTATTCAATCACCTCACGCCCGGCTGTTAGTGGCCATGAATGAGGGTCTGCTCGCAGGATATGCCCTGTTGCTGTTTCACCGGGGAACTAACCTGGCAAGGCTTTATTCGTTGGCCATTGATGCCAAATGGCGAGGTCACGGGATTGCACAGCAACTGATGCACCGGTGTGAACAGGAAGCCATTCACAGAGGCTACATAACGTTACGCCTGGAGGTGCGCAATGACAATACGGCGGCGCGTAAGCTTTATGAAAAATTAGGCTATAAGGTATTGAAAGCGCTGGTACATTATTACGATGACCTGGCGGACGGCGTGCGTATGCACAAACGGCTGGACCCGCCGGGCCCCAGCACTGTGCTGAACATGCCGCTTTATGCGCAAACCACCCCCTTTAGTTGTGGCCCTGCCAGCCTGCTGATGGCCTTTGCCGCCCTGACACCGGATGCCGCCCCCAGCCGCATTGAAGAGCTGCGCTTATGGCGTGAAGCCACCACCATTTTCATGACCAGCGGCCATGGCGGTTGCTCTGCCCACGGTCTGGCACTGGCGGCGCTGCATCGAGGATTTGACGTGCAACTGTTCAGCCGTGCCCAATCCATCCCCTTTATTGACGGTGTACGCGACCCCGGTAAAAAAGCGGTGATCCGGCTGGTACATGAGGATTTTTGCCAGCAGTTACAAACAAGAGGGGTTAATGCCCAGGCCCGCTCGCCGTCGCCTACCGAGCTGCGCCATTTTTTGGCCCAGGGCGCCGCGGTGTTACTGATGGTCAGCAGTTACCGTTTCAGTGGCGAAAAAGGCCCCCACTGGATTGTGCTCAGTGGTTGCAACAGTCAGTTTTTCTTCTTCCACGACCCTAACGTCGAAAAAGCCCGCGATGCCATTGGCTCCACCTATGTGCCCATTAGTGACGGTGAGCTATTGCAGGTGATGTGTTATGGCCGTCAGAAACAGTTGGCTTGTGTGGTCGTGTTCCCGCCGGCAATGCACCCATAACCGCAAATTCCCCAAAGGCATATCCCCAAGGCACCGGTAATGGATGCCTGGGGACATGACATGCCAAGTGCAACATATTTTCCCCGGGAGCGTTGGCATTATTTCATGTGCTTCCCTGCTCCCTGAAAATCTTATTTGGCAGCGCCGCAAAAACGCACCAAGCGGTATGCGAGAACAAGATGCCCTTGAACAATATAAAACGCTAACTTCACGCTGAAAAAGACTGTCCAGTTACCCGATATATTTATTGTCAGCATCAATTAACATATTACCTATTTATCATTGCAACATTGCCGAATATGAAATTTACAACCCAACGAATTAACAGCCCCACCAACAAGGCGATATTACCCGCCCATTTTCAGAAGGCTTTCAATCCATGAATGCATGGATAAATGCCTATTTCGCCTCTTGCTTTGGTTATTTTTTAATCATTAGAATGCATCATAGTTACTGATGACTATGTTATTCTTGCCGCATGAATTAATGTCCGCATGTCTATATAACTGACACATCTGCTGAACATCAGCACGCTTTGCCCCGTCAAAATAAAACCTCATGCCACACAGATATATCGCACATTACCGCTCGCAGATAAAAATCTGTTACAAAATGACATTACCAAACAATGAAGTTGACAAAAAACGCATATAATACAAATGATTTCATATAATAAATAAATTTAAACTCATTAAAAATCATATAGTTATGTTTATAATATGTTAATAATGTAATCTTGTTAAATTTTAAAGAAATAATATGGGTAAATTATAATAAAACGGTTCTTTATTATTCATATTTCATACACATTCAAATTGGGCAATATTCAACCAACCCTCTTAAGTACGTTTTGTTCTCCGTGCTTTATTCACCGTACTTTCTATCAACGTATTTAATGACCGTGCTTGGTGGTAGCATTGAGCCACTGCATTTGACCATTATTACGTTTGAATCCTGTTTGACAATGCTCAATTTTTACCCAGCAAAAACTGACATATTATCGCCGTCATTCATTGCTCACCGATAGAATATGAACTCCCTCCCAAAATTAACCAGATACAGAATGACCACCTGAAAAAGAGTAATTAATGGATGTAAAAAATTTGTGTGCGTAATATATTATCGCCCGTGCCGTATACTTATTTTCATTTATGGCCAGGGATACGGCGTGAGACCAATCAACATTTTTCTTCACAGGGTTTACGGGGTTAATGGTTTACCAACCTCGCTTTAAAGGATTATTTGATGAAAAAAAGCATTATGACATTGGCGCTCGCCACCACATTACTTTCAGGCTGTGCCGGTATGATGCATCAAAAGGATGCCAATACCTTTGACGGTGCACTGCATGCCGGTGATTATCAAGCTGCTTCCCAATTTGCCCTTACCGAATCAGGTTACGATGAAAAAACAAAAGACATTGACGACTTGTTGTGGGGGATTGAAGCAGGTGCAGCACTCAACTATGCAGGGCGTTATGCCCTTTCCACACAGGTGCTGGATGCCGCTGAAAACGCCATGAAAGATGAAGATCAGGAAGGCGTCGTGGAAAATGCCACCGAGGCGGCGCTGTCCATTTTGGGGAACGACGCCATGATGGCCTATGAGCAGCGCCAGTCAGACGGTGTCATGCTCAATACCATCAAGGCCTGGAACTTCATGTTTGAGGGGGATTTCAACAATGCCCGGGTGGAATGGAACCGGGCAGAAGATCGCCAGCGCCGTGCCGCCGAGTTTTTTGCCGAGCAGATCCGCAAGCAGCAAGAGGAAATGGCCAAAGAGCAAAAAAAGGCTGACAAAAAGACCACGGAATTTGTCAACAAAACCATCGAAAACGATGAAACCCGCAAACTGCTGCAGGACAATGGCGTCACCTTTGACAAGTGGAAACCCTACGACGCCTTTGTTAACCCCTACACCACCTATTCCTATGGATTGAACCTGCTGCTCAACGGTAAAACCGCCTCGGACTTTAACAAGGCTGCCGATGCTTTCAAGCGGGTGTATGGCCTGACGGATGCCTCGCAGGTGAAAGCCGACTTGCAGCTGGCACAGGAGATGGCAAAAGGAGCAACCACGCTGAATCACATGGTTTGGGTGATTTTTGAAAATGGTGAATCTGCCGTCAAAGAAGAGTTTCGGGTGGATCTGCCGTTATTCCTGTTAAGTGACAATGTCTCCTATGCCGGTATCGCCCTGCCCCGACTGAAGCAACGCAACAGTGCTTACCCCCATGTGGAAGCCAACGGCGTGCAAACCGAAGTCGTGGCGGATATGGATAAAATCATCGGTGCCGAGTTTGAAAAAGAGTACCCCATGATCCTCACCCGGGAAATCACCCGCACCCTGGTGAAAACCATTGCCCAGAAACAACTCAAGGATCAAAGCTCGGCCCTGGGGCTGGCATCCGGATTGTTCCAGCTAGCCACCACCAATGCGGACACCCGTACATTTTCAGCCCTGCCCAAACAGTTCCAAACCGCACATTTCAAATATGAAGGCGAGTCACTGACCGTAAAAGCCGGAGCCCATGAACTGCCGGTAACACTGGACTCCGCCGCCCAAAAACACATTGTGTATATCAAGGCCACCAGCGCTGCGGTAGTGCCAACCGTACGCGTGATTAATATCTAACAAGGAAAACAAGATGCGAAAAGCTAAGACCATTCTGGCAACATCACTGCTGTTGCTGATGTCCGGTTGTGCCACCACAACCAGCTACATTGATGCCAAGGACAAAACCACCAATGTAGTGGCCGGGCTCTCCTATGCAGACTTTAAAAGCGCTGCCGATGAAATGGCCGATGAAATCAGCGCAAACCGGGCGTTTGTGCACCCACAGCCGCGCATGCGTTACATTCTGGTGGTAAGCGATATTGTCAACGACACCATGCAGCGCATCGATACGGATCAGCTTACCAAAGCGCTGCGGGTAAAACTCACCAATAGCGGCACTTTTGCCGTAACCAATGCCTTTGGCGCCAATCGTGACAGTGCGGTTGGGGCTTATCATGAATCCGGCGAGCTGGGTAACTCCAAAATCGTCAATAAAGCCTCGCTGAAAAGTGATCAGTCGGTCATCTCCCCGGATTTCAGCCTTTCCGGCAAAATCCTGCAACGTAACAACACCATGGATAACGGGGATCAGCGCATCGAATACTATTTCCAATTATCGGTAACCGATGTGAGCAATGGGATTTCTTACTACGAAGGGGAACGGGTCATCGGCAAGGTGGCTGATGGTGACAGCGTGAGCTGGTAACGCCCCTTAAAAGCGCCGGCATCATGCCGGTGCCTTTTTCTGTACACTCTAAAAGGAATTATGTCATGCAAAAAAACCTAATCGCCTTGGCCGTGACACTGGCCACCTTTGGTACATCTGCTGCGGAACAAAGCCCAGCGCCAATACCCGCCGCCACAGTGCAAACTCCAGCCGTGGCAACAACAGCACCGGCGCCAGCCACACAAACCCCAACCGTAGCTGAAGCGCCAGCAGCTCAGGTGACCGCCGCAGCGCCTGTTGCCATGACCGCCCAGGAAGAAAAGCAAACCTTTGGCCAGCAGTCTTCCGACACGGTGAAACAGTCCAAAACCCCCAGTCAGCAAGTCAAGGACGACATCAAGGAATATGTCAAAGAGATAAACGCCACCTTGCTGGAGCGAGGCCGCAGTCATATGGTCAAAGTGGTGTCAGGCACTGCCACGGTAGCGGTGACCAAAGACAATCCCATGTGGTCCCACTACCGGGCCAATGCGGTACGCCAAGCCATTGCCAAAGCGCGGGAAAGCCACCTGTCCAAGCTTAATATCGATATTCGCAACGAGGTGATCAACGAGCTGTTTAATGATGCCGGTGCGCCAAAACCTTCGCCGGAAGACTTTAAGACCGAAAAAGGCATGGCAGGCATTCTCACCAAGCTGGCAGCCCTTATCGAAAGCAAGCTGGATGCCGAATTGATAGAGGCCGGTATCGATCCCAAACTGTTTGCCAACTCAACACCCACCCAAAAACAGCAACTCATGCACAAGATGTTTGCGGAAAAAACCGTGACCACCGCCTTTGGTGACATCTCCGGCATGTTTGTGATACGCACTTTTGAAGCATTCAAGGATGATGGCACCGGCACGGTAGGCGTGGTCATGGCACAATCCGCCAACAAACGGGATAAAATCAAAACACTGGTGCAATCCCACGGACAGGTAAAAGCCGACCCCAGAATGGCCAATCCAGACTTTGCCAACATTCCCGCGGCGCTGGCATCCGTAGATGCCCCTTACCTGGAAGCCGGCACCCAGCTTGCCTACGATGACAAGGGTTACCCCATTATCATCTCCTATGGCCAAGCCGGGGTGCAGTATACGGATGATGCCGACATGATGGAGGTGCAACTGGAAGCCGCCGCCAGCGAAGCGGAATCCAACGCCATGGCCAACCTGGCACAGTCCTACAACATGAGCGGTGACTTCAGCCGTGAAGTCACCAAAAAGACCGAACAGGGCCGGGAGCTGGTGCACTCCCTTGCCAGTAACAATACCGTGTCTACCGTAGATCCCGGTGTGGTTCACTCCATTCGCAACATATTGGATCAAAGCTCCAAAATGACGTCATCAGTCAGTGGCCTGAATGGTCTGCAAACCGTCAATCACTGGGAAATGCGCCATCCGGTTACCGGCCACACCATGGTTGGGGTGGCACTGGTATGGCACCCGATACAGGAGCGCCAGTCCATTGCCCTGCAAAGCGGTAAAAGTGCCGCCGAGCTGGACGCCGCCCAGCAAAAGTCGGCTGCCCAGCAAAATGCAGCGCCACAAAAAGTGACATCCAAGAAATCCTCTTCACGTTTTGACCCGGACTTCTGATATGAAAAAGCGCAATCTTGCAGTATTGACCGGGCTACTCTTTGCCCTGCCCGCCTGGGCGGGCATTGAAACCATTGAAGTCAAAGGTGAAGGCCCGGAGCGCAGTGCCGCCATTAATGCCGCATTGATAAGTGCGGTACAGCAGGTAGTCGGGGTGGATATTGCCAGTGAAAACACCTCATCGAACCATGCCAAGCAAACCAATGACGGTTTTACCTTTGATAACAAAAACGCCAATACGGTTCGCTTTGGCACGGCCGGCTCCGCCACCTATCGCATTTTGAGTGAAAATTGCGAGGGGGTGGCCTGTGCCGTGCGCATCCGTGCCAGCGTTGAGTACGATGACGACATGATGCGTCAAAAAAACCTGAAAGGTATGAATGGCAACCGCCGGACACTGGCCATTGAGCCGTTCTCCGGTGGAGCACAGGCCCGGGCACTCACCCGGGCTGTGGAAGACCGCTTTGTGCAGGACAGGTTGTTCAAGGTGGTGGCGGATCGCACCCTTCCCGGCGTGGATTATGTATTGCGCGGACACGTGCTGACAGCCAACACCACCAAAAAAACCGTTGATAACCGTCATACCGTGCAGCTGACCGGAGAAACCGTCGGAGAGGTCAATGTCACCTACAGCAGCCAGGTGGTAGTGGAATACCAGCTGCTGGATGTGGTGAACAATCAGGTGAAATGGAGCGCCAAGGTGCCCACCAGCTCCAGTCGCAACAATCTGTCGCAACTGGTCGACATCACCAGCCGCAAGGTTTTTGATCAGTTGAAGGATAACATTTATCCCATCGTGCTTTTTAGCACCAGCGATGGCCATCTGGTACTCAACTCCGGTGGCAAAACCGTGCAGGTGGGCGAGCTGTACAATGTGTTCAGCATGGGGGAAGAGTTGGTCGACCCCTACACCAAAGAAAGCCTTGGCTTTGATGAAAGCTTGGTAGGACAGGTGAAAGTGAACAAGGTGCAGCACAAAATTGCTTATGTCACCCTGGTAAAAGGCAAGCTTGAAGACATGCAGGACTTGCCGGTGGTTCGCCGCGCTGCCCCCAAAAAGGCAAGCCAGGCGCCACAGCACGCGACAGGCACCATTGCCCAACCGGTGCGGCAACGCACCTCCGGCGTGGTATTCCCCTAACCGTTGACAAGCGCCAGTGATTGGCGCCAAAGCGTGTCACCCAAACGGCATTACCCGGTTACACACCGGTAATGCCGTTTTTTTATGCCATTTAAAAAAAGGGGATCACATAATGGCGACTGGATGACTGGTGCCCAAGTGCCTATAACAGAAGGCCAAGAGGACGCATGCCGACAGTCCGACAATAATCCCTAAGATATTGCCCGGCATTCGCCCAGCAGTAATTGCACGCCCGGCTGCCCAGGCGCAGCCAATGCATGTTGCTCTATAAACAATCCAGCCACCGCCAGCAACTGGCCATCGGCGGTACATAGCGCCGGAATGCGAGGGCGCAACCAGTAAGGCACCCGGGCTTCCTGCCAGACTTTTTTCAGCTCGCGGCCTTTATTGCGGTAATGGGGATGGCAGCGCAAACTGCCGGGCAATCCGTAACAAAGGCTCAAGGGCTGCTGCAAAGCGCTTAATGCCAAACGGGGGCCATCTTGCTGCAACACGCTGCGCAGTGCAGGCAATGGGGCTGCCAGCGGTAATGCCAGCTGCCCCTGTTGCAGCGCCAGGCATTGCTCAGTGCTCAAAGGCGCTGATGCCAAAGGTGCTGATGTCAAAGATGTGAAGGCGCCAGAGGACATGGCATAAATATGACCATAAGCGCGCCGCAAGCTCAGCCCGGCAAACTGCAGTTGCACTTTGGCATCATCTTCGCTTTGCAAAAGCTGCCATAGCGCCTCATCCAGCTGTACCCGAGAAGGCAACGGCAGTGACTGCCGCTCAATGAAGTGCCTTAACAGTTGTCGCTGCCATCGTAACGGCAGCCCCTTCAGCCCCGCCAACGCCAATATGGGCTGGCCGCTAAAAGCGCAGTCATGCAACAAAGGCTGGAGCTTTTCCTGGGAGATCTCATCCAGCAGTTGCTGCTGCTCGGCGCACAATGCGGCGCTGCGGCTGACGGTAGTGGCCAGCTCCGGCCAGCGCATTTTCAATTTTGGGATAATGTCCCGCCGTAAAAAATTGCGGTCATAACGCACATTATCGTTACTTTCATCATGCACGTAATGCAACTTGAGCGCCGTAACCCGGGCCAAGATCTGCGCCCGGTTAACATCCAGCAACGGCCGTAACTGCCAGCAATCTTCGGCAAAGGGCTGGCAACTGCCCATGGCGGCCAGGCCTTTGGGCCCCTGCCCCCGTTTGAGTGCCAGCAAGACGGTTTCCAGTTGATCATCCTGATGATGGGCCGTCAGCAACACGTCACCAGCATTCATCTGCCGGGCCAGTGCCTGATAACGGACCCGGCGGGCTTCGGCTTCCACACTGGTGCGGGAGGCCAGTTGCAGGTTGACCCGCAAGACACGGCAATCCAGCCCGAAGGTTTGGGCTGACTCGCAGCAATGCAGGGCCCAGCTGTCGGCATGGGCACTCAAACCGTGGTGAATGTGCAACAGGTGGATTCGGTTACGCCATGTGGGATATTGCTGTGCAAACTGCCCTAACACATATGCCAGATACTGGGAGTCTGCACCGCCGCTGTAGCCAAGCCACAGCGCGCCAGGCAACTGGGGCAAATCCGCCAGCTGTTGCTGCAATCTTGCCATTACTGCAGACTCACTGAGTTTCATTTGAACAAAATCCTTACATTGTCAGTGCCGAACTGGGTTTCCAGTGCCAGCATCAGTTCATCGCTGGGATTGACCCGCCAGTCATCCGCCAGCCGTAACCGCCCTTTGGCATCCCCGCGGGTATAGTTGATGACAAAAGGCACTGAGCCATTGCGCCAGGGGGACAGCGTCTCGTACAGGCGGCCGAGTTTTTCCTCCGACAAGCCCTGCCGGGTGAGGTTAAGGGCCACCGCCGAAGCAAAATGGCTGCGGGCTTCGCTGATATCAATCATCTGCCGGGCCGTCATGCGGTTACCGCCGGAGAAGTCATCAAAGCTCACTTCGCCTTCACAGATAAGTATGCGGTCTTTTTCCAATAACTGATGATACTTTTCATAGGCTTCGGTAAACAGCATCACCTCCAGCCGGCCGCTTTTGTCATCCAGCGTTACCAGCCCCATTTTTGAGCCGCGTTTGGTGGTCATGACCCGGCAGGCCACCACCAGCCCGGCAACCTTCACCGTTTTGCCCCGCTCGGTGGGGTGAATGTCGTTCAGGCGACCGGAAGTATAATGTTTCAGCTCCGGCAGGTACTGATTGATGGGGTGGCCGGTAAGATACAAGCCCAGGGTTTCCCGCTCGCCCTCCAGCCAGATTTTATCCGGCCACGGGGCGCACTCCACAAACTGCTGACGACAATCCTGTGGATCGTCATTGAGCAAACCGAACATGTCATCCTGACCGATGGCCGCATCCTTGGCATGTTGCTCGGCGGCTTTCATGGCTTCGGGCAAGGTGGCCATCATGGCGGCGCGATGGGGCCCCAAGGTATCCAGTGCGCCGGCGCTTATCAGCCGCTCCAGCACCCGGCGGTTGAGTTTTTTCAAATCCACCCGGGCGCAAAAATCAAACATGTCCTTGAACGGGCCGCGCTTGCGGGCTTCAATAATGGCATCCACCGGGCCTTCGCCCACTCCCTTGATGGCGCCGATGCCGTAAACGATGTTTTGCTGTTCATCCACGGTGAACTTGAACAGCCCCTTGTTCACATCCGGCGGCAGGATTTTGCAGTTGATGCGCTCGCACTCATCCACCAGGGTGACAATCTTGTCGGTGTTATCCATATCCGCCGACATCACCGCCGCCATGAATTCTGCCGGGAAATGCACCTTCAGCCACAAGGTGTGGTAAGACACGATGGCATAGGCCGCCGAGTGGGATTTGTTAAAACCGTAACCGGCAAACTTTTCCACCAGGTCGAAAATCTTCATGGCCAGATCAGGTTCAACCCCCTGGCTGATGGCGCCTTTGCGGAAAATATCCCGCTGTTTGGCCATCTCCTCGGGTTTTTTCTTACCCATGGCGCGCCGCAGCATGTCTGCACCGCCCAGGGTGTAGCCGGCCAGCGCCTGGGCAATCTGCATCACCTGCTCCTGGTAAACAATCACCCCGTAGGTGGGCTCCAGGATCTCTTTCAGGCATTCATGTTCAAAATCCGGATGGGGATAGGCCACTTTGGCCTGACCGTGCTTACGGGCGATGAAGTCGTCCACCATGCCGGATTCCAGCGGCCCGGGACGGAACAGCGCCACCAGTGCAATCATGTCTTCAATGTTGTCCGGCTGTAGGCGCTTGATCAGGTCTTTCATGCCCCGGGATTCCAGCTGGAACACCGCGGTGGTTTCGTAACGTTTCAAGGTGCGGAAAGATTCTGCATCATCCAGCGGAATGCTGGCGGTATTGATGGGGTCTTTCCCTTCCCGCTGACGGCGCGGGTTAATCATCTCCAGCGCCCACTCAATGATGGTGAGTGTTCGCAAACCCAGGAAGTCAAATTTCACCAGTCCGGCGTATTCCACATCGCCCTTGTCAAACTGGGTCACCGGGTTCTTGCCTTCAGAATCGCACAATAACGGCGAGAAATCGGTAATGGTGGTGGGTGAAATCACCACTCCCCCGGCATGTTTACCCGAGTTACGGGTCACCCCTTCGAGCTTGCGACACATGTCAATCAGCTCTTTGACCTCTTCGTCGCCATCGTAGGCTTCTTGCAGCGCCGGTTCCGCCGCAAAGGCCTTTTCCAGGGTCATGCCCGGCTCTGTGGGCACCATTTTGGAAATCCTGTCCACAAAACCATAAGGGTGACCCAGTACCCGCCCCACGTCACGGATCACCGCTTTGGCGGCCATGGTACCGAAGGTGATGATTTGCGACACCGCATCCCGGCCATACATCTGGGCCACGTGATCAATCACTTCATCGCGCCGGTCCATGCAAAAGTCCACGTCAAAGTCGGGCATGGACACACGTTCCGGGTTAAGGAAACGTTCAAACAGCAGGTCAAATTCCAGTGGGTCCAAATCGGTGATTTTAATGGAATAGGCCACCAGCGAGCCGGCACCGGAGCCGCGCCCCGGGCCTACCGGAATGCCGTGATCTTTGGCCCACTGGATAAACTCCATCACAATCAGGAAGTAACCGGGAAAGCCCATCTGGTTAATCACCTTGAGTTCCACTTCAAGGCGTTCATCATAGGGCGGACGCTTGGCTTCCCGCTCCTGAGGATCCGGATACAGGAAGGCCAAACGCTCTTCCAGCCCGGTTTGCGCCTTGTGCACCAGATAGTCGGCGGTGGACATGTCGCCGGTAGGGAAATTGGGCAAAAAGTATTCGTGCAGCCTCACGGTAACATTGCAGCGTTTGGCAATTTCCACCGTGTTTTCCAGCGCTTCGGGAATGTCCTTGAACAGCTCGCACATCTCGGTTTCGGATTTGAAGTACTGCTGCTCGCTGTATTTCTTGGGGCGACGGGGATCGGCCAGGGTGAACCCGTCGTGAATGGCCACGCGGATTTCATGGGCCTCGAAATCCGCTTTATTCATGAACACCACCTGGTTGGTGGCCACCACCGGCAAGCTGCACGACTGGGCATGAGCCACCGCCATGTGCAGGTAACGTTCCTCATCCTGACGACCGGTGCGAAGCAGCTCCAGATAATAACGGTCAGCAAAGTGCTGCTGATAGAATTGGGTCAGCTCCTCTACCTGTTGCTGGTTTCCCTTGAGCAGAGCCTTGCCCACATCCCCTTCCCGGCCGCCGGAAAGCAGTAAAATGCCCGCATTGTGTTCCAATAACCATGACTGATCGATAGCCGGCCTGTCGCGAATGTAGCCCCGCAGGTAGGACTTGCTCAGCAACTGGGTAACATTCTGATACCCCTCGTTATTCATTGCCAAAATGGTGAGGCGGCAGAATTCGTCATCAAACCCCGGCACACACACCCACACATCGGCGCCGATAATGGGCTTGATGCCACTGTCATTGGCACCGCTGTAAAACTTCACCAAACCGCACATGTTGCCCTGGTCGGTGATGGCCACAGCGGCCATGTTCTCACTCACGGTTTTGGCAATGATGGGCTTGACCTTGGCCAGGCCATCGCTCATGGAATAATCGGTGTGAACACGCAGGTGTACAAAACGGGGATCGGCCATAGGTTGGTTATCTGCTTAGTGTCTTGGAAGAAATGAAAACCTTGCCGCTATGCTAAAACCTTGCGGCAAGGACAACAAGCGCGTTTTACTCGAGCCCCAGTGCCAGGCGCACCGGTTTGAAGCTGCGCCGATGCTGCGCCAGCACGCCATACTGGGCAATGGCGGCAAAGTGGGCTTTGGTCGGATAGCCCTTGTGGGCAGCAAAGCCGTATTGGGGAAACTGTTTGTCCAGCGCTGCCATTTCCCGGTCACGGGTCACTTTGGCAATGATGGAAGCGGCACTGATGGCGGCAATCAGGCCATCGCCTTTAATCACCGCATCCGCCGGCAAGCCAAAATCCGGAGTGCGATTGCCATCCACCAGCACCCGCTCCGGGCGTACCGATAACCCTTGCACCGCCCGTTGCATGGCCAGCATGGTGGCCTGCAAAATGTTGAGTTCATCAATTTCTGCAGGGGTCGCGGCGCCCAGTGCCACGCACAAGGCGTTGTCCATGATGAGCTCAAACAGCGCATCGCGTTTTTTTTCACTGAGCTTTTTCGAGTCGTTCAACCCGGCAATGGGCCGCTCAGGATTGAGGATCACCGCAGCGGTCACCACATTGCCAATCAGCGGCCCGCGGCCCACTTCATCAACGCCGGCAACCAGCCCTTGCCCCAATGCCAGTGCCGCCTCGGCGGTCAAATCCCGGTAAATGGTCATTGCGGCCCATCCTTAAGTAGCAGCGTTACCGCATCGGCGGCCCGCTCGCTGGCATTTTGCCGCAGCAGCTCATGCAATCTGGCAAACTCGGCCATCAACGGCCTTGGATCCTGATTCAGTTGCCCGCTCACGGCATCAGCCAGTTTCTCAGCGGTGCAGTCATCCTGGATGAGTTCCGGCACCAATGTTTTGCCCGCCAACAGGTTGGGCAAGGAGAAACTGCGGATTTTTACCAGCCATTTTGCCAGCTGGTAAGTCACAGGGCTGACCCGGTAGCCCACCACCATGGGCCTTTTGACCAGCATGGCCTCAAGAGTGGCCGTGCCGGAGGCCAGCAAAATGCAGTCGGCGGCGGTCATCACTTCCCGTGATTGCCCCTCTACCAGATGGATTTCCAGATCCGGGGCGTACTGTTTCAGCGCGGCCATGAATTGCTCTTTGCGGTGAGCATTCACTAACGGTGCCACAAAGCGGATATCCGGAAAGCGTTGCTTGATAAGGGTGGCCGCCTCAACAAACGGTTGGGCCAGCATCTTCAATTCACCGCTGCGGGAGCCTGGCAAAATCGCCAGGTATTCCGCTTCCGCATCCAGTCCCAGCTGTGCTCTGGCAGCGCTTTTATCGCTGTGCATGGCAATGGTGTCGGCCAGGGTATGCCCCACAAAAGTGCAGGGCACCTGATAACGATCGTAAAAGGCTTTTTCAAACGGCAGTAGTGCCAGCACCATATGGGTGGCTTTGGCAATCTTGAAAATGCGCTTGGGGCGCCAGGCCCAAACCGACGGGCTGACATAATGCACGGTGGTAATGCCCTGCTGCTTGAGTTGCAGCTCCACGCCAAGATTAAAATCCGGGGCGTCAATGCCGATAAAGCAATCGGGGTTCAGGGCACTTAACTGTTGCAGCAGGGATTTTCGCAGTTTCAGCAGCCGAGGCAAATGGGATAACACCTCCACCAGCCCCATCACCGCCAATTCTTCCATGGCAAACAGTGATTCAAAGCCCAAGGCTTCCATGCGCGGGCCGCCAATGCCCACAAAGCGGGCATCGGGATAACGCTGCTGGAGCGATGCTATTAAACCGGCACCTAAAATATCGCCGGAGACTTCTCCGGCGACCATGGCAAAAATCCGTTGTGAGTGTTGTGTCATAAGCTCAATCGTCTCAGCGGATAATTCCCCGCTCTGAAGCTGTCACAAAATCAAGGAACTGTTTCACTTTGGGATGGTTGGCGGCATCATCGGCCAGTGCCGCTACCGCTTCGGCCACCGTCATGCTGTTGCGATACAGCATTTTGTAAGCCCGGCGCAGTGCCAACAACTCATCTTTGGCAAAACCTCGGCGCTTCAGCCCTTCCACATTCAGGCCCCGGGGCACGGCGGCCTGACCGGATGCCATCACAAACGGCGGCACATCCTGCAACACCAGCGAGTAACCGGCGGTAAACGCGTGCGCGCCAATATGCACGAACTGGTGCACACCGGTCATGCCGCCAAGAATGGCCCAGTCATCCACATGGCAGTGGCCGGCAATAGAGGCATTGTTGGCCATGATGATGTTGTCGCCCAGCACACAATCATGAGCCACGTGAACATAGGCCATCAGCAAGTTGTTGGAGCCGATGCTTGTAAGCCCCTGATCCTGCACCGTGCCGCGGTGAATGGTGACCGATTCGCGGATGACGTTGTTATCACCAATCACCAGCCGCGTAGGTTCCCCCGCATATTTCTTGTCTTGGCAATCTTCACCCACTGAGGCGAACTGGTAAATCTTGTTGCCTTTGCCAATGACGGTTGGCCCCTTGATGACCACATGAGAGCTTATCCAGCAATCATCGCCGATTTCCACATCGGCGCCGATATAGCTCCAAGGGCCAATGGTGACATTGTTGCCAATTTTGGCATTGGGGTGAACAAACGCTAATTTATCGATCACGAACGAATCTCTCTACGGGCACACATGATTTCTGCAGAGCAGGCCAATTCGCCATCCACAGTGGCTTCTCCGTAAAACACGCCAATCCCGCGGCGTTCCTTAATCATTTTCACGTCAAAACGCAACTGATCACCAGGCACAACCACGCGCTTAAAGCGGGCATTATCAATGCCGGCAAAATAATACAGCACGTTGGTCGAAGGCTTTTCACTCATGGTTTTGAACGCCAGCAAGCCGGTGGCCTGAGCCATGGCTTCCATAATCAACACCCCCGGCATCACCGGTTGCACCGGGAAATGCCCGGTAAAAAAAGGTTCGTTAATGGTGACGTTCTTGATGGCGGTCAGGGTTTCTCCCGGCGTAAAGTCCAGGACTCTGTCAACCAATAAAAATGGATATCTGTGTGGCAAAAAGGCCATGATTTCCTGGATATCCATAGTGTTCAATTCATTAGACACGGGCTCTTTTCCTCGCGCCGTCAAGCGGCGGTTATTCTTCTGAAGCCAGCCGTTTTTCCAACTTTCTGACACGTTGGAACAGTTCATCTAACTGCCGGAAACGGACTGTATTTTTACGCCATAAACGATTGTCCATGGCCACAGTGGCGGAAGAGTATAACCCAGCTTGCTTCACATCGTTAGTGATGTTGGTGCCACCGGAGAGATGAACCCCATCAACAATACTCAAATGCCCGGAAATCGCACAGCTGCCACCAATGATGCAGTACTTGCCAACGGTCACGCTGCCTGCCAGCACGGTACACCCGGCAATGGCGGTATGGGCACCGATGATGTCGTTATGGGCAATCTGCACCTGGTTATCGATGATGACACCGTCATGGATTTCGGTATGTTCCAGCGCGCCCCGATCAACAGTGGTACCGGCACCGATTTCCACGTTATTCCCGATGCGCACGCCACCGGTTTGGGGAATTTTAATCCAGTTGCCACGCTCATTGGCATAGCCAAAGCCGTCAGAGCCAAGCACGGCACCAGAGTGGATGATACATCCCATGCCCATATGCACGTTGTGATAAACCGTCACATTGGCCCACAGGCGGCAACCGGAGCCGATGATTACATCCGGCCCAATCACAGTACCGGCACCAATCTGCACGTTTTCACCAATCACCGCGTTGGCACCGATAACCGCGTTGGCGGCCACTGCCACGCCATCGCCCAAACGGGCAGAGGGATGAATTTGCGCGGATGGATGGATGCCATCGGCCGCGTTGGGTGTGGTATCCAGTAACTGGGCGGTTCTGGCAAAACCCACGTAAGGATCTTTCAGGATCAGGGCGTTGCCCGCATAGCCTTCAGCGGCATCGGCCGGTAAAATCACCGCACTGGCCTGAGTCTGATCCAGCTGATGGCGTAACTTGGGGTTGGACAGAAACGACACCTGCCCGTCAGTGGCTTTATCCAGCGGCGCCACCGAAGAAACCACCTGTTCGGCATTTCCCCGGAGTTCGGCGCCCAAATGTTCAGCGAGTTGTTTTAGCGACACACCATTCATTGATTACTGGCCTTTGCTCAGTGCGTCAACAACCTTGCTGCTGATGTCCTGCTCCGGTTTTACATAGATAACAGCACCCCGTTGCAGCACAACGTCGTAGTTTTCCTGTTTGGCAATGCTGTTGATGGCTTTTTGTACCTTGATCAGCAGTTTGTTCTGCTCTTCACCCTGGCGGCGACGCAGATCTTCATCCAGCGCTTTGCCTTTGAGCTGATAGTCGGCTTTCAGGGATTCCATTTTACGCACCAGATCCGTTTTCTGGGCGTCAGTCATCAACTGGGCATCCCGTTGCTGTTTTTCCAGCAGCCCCTTGAGCTCATCCTGCAGTTTTTGCACTTGTGCCATGCGATCGCCAAACTCGCTTTTCAGTTGTTTGGTAACCTGCTCACGCTGTGGGATCTGCTCGAACACGGCGCCCATATCAACGACAGCCAGCTTTTCTGCGTAAGCTGTAGAGGTGCCTAACAACATCAGCGACACCAGTGCACCGTTTAGTAGCTTTTTCAAAGTAAAACTCCTTGTTGTGGTTCAGCAATGCTTGCCGAGTTTATGTGTTTTAAAATGTTTTGCCAATATTGAACGAGAAGATCTCAGTGTCGTCATCGTCAAACTTCTTGATTGGCCAGGCAAGGCTGAACACCATGGGTCCCATGGGTGACAACCACTGCAAGTTCATCCCCCAGGATGAACGGATACGTCCCGCATCACTGTAATCCGCCAGTCTGGCAAACTCTTCTGCCGGCAGTGTTTGGTACGACTCGTAATTGAATTCCGTATCCCATACGTTACCCGCATCCACGAAGAAACTGGTACGCACGGAGTTGGCGTAGGCTTCATCCAGGAACGGCGTCGGCACAATCAGCTCAATACTGGCAGTGGCCAACGCGTTACCCCCGATGGAGCGGCTGCTGCTGACATAAACCGAGTTCACATCGCCCGGCAATGAGCAGCCATCCCCTGACGGGTCAGGTGCGCAGTTGGCACTGTCGCGATACATGTAAAACGCGCGCGGACCCACGGAATTGGACTTGAAGCCCCGCAGATAAGAGCTGCCGCCGGTGTAATAGTTTTCCCAGAAAGGCAGGATCTGGTCGTTGTCATTGAAGGTGCCGTAACCGTTGCCGTAAGCCAGACGGGCGCGGGTCAGGAAGACAAAGCTATGCGACCTGGTCAACGGGAAATAAAAACTGGTTTCAAAGTCGGTTTTAAAGAAACGCAGATCGGATCCGGGTACCGTCATGCGGCCATTAAGGCGCTGGGATGAACCGTCTGTTGGGAAGGTCCCCCTGTCGAGGGTACTGCGGGTCCAGCCAAGGCTGACCTCGAAGTTGTCAAAGCTGAGATCGGAATCCTTGCCGTTGCCGTTACGGTAGATGTCGTAAAAACGCACGGCCTGTTCGTAATCCGAGGCATCAGAAATGGTGTTATGGCGATACCCGACCCCGGCGTTGATGCGGTTGGTTTCGTTAATGGGGAAGCCCAGATTGGCCATCACGCCGTAGGAGTTGTTCTTGTACCGCTCCAGATAGGCCGAGTTGGCATCAAACGCGCTCCAGAACACGCTGCCACCCAGACTCACACCGTCTTTGGTGAAGTAAGGGTCGGTATAGGACAGGTTGATGCTCTTGGAGTACTTGTTGGTGTTGAGGCTGATC
The DNA here is from genome assembly GCF_046765975.1 of Shewanella mytili. Classification (NCBI taxonomy): domain Bacteria; kingdom Pseudomonadati; phylum Pseudomonadota; class Gammaproteobacteria; order Alteromonadales; family Shewanellaceae; genus Shewanella; species Shewanella mytili. The sequence continues at coordinate 127,712 of NZ_JBKOUD010000004.1, forward strand.
CCCGCCTGCTTGCCACTGCCCAGGAAGTTGGACTGGGAAATGCCAAACTGCAGGCTCAAGCCCGAAGCCGTACCGTAACCGATACCGGCATTGAATGAACCGGAGGGTTGCTCTTTCACCTTGAACAACACATCCACCAAATCATCCGTACCGGCCACTTTTTCGGTTTCCGTATCCACGGTTTCGAAATAGCCAAGACGGTTAAGGCGGGTTTTGGACTGCTCTACCAAGGCGGAGTTGAGCCAAGCCCCTTCCATTTGCCGCAGCTCGCGGCGCATCACTTCATCCGCCGTAATATTGTTGCCGGTAAAGTTGATGCTGCGTACATAAACCCGCTTGCCCGGATTCACGTTGATGTTCAGCGTCACTTCCTTGTTTTCATCATCAATTTCCGGGATGGTTTTCACCTCCGGATAGGCGTAACCGAAGCGGCCGAGGAACTTGCTGTACATCTCTTCGGTGAAGGTCACATCCGCGCCATTGTATTGCCCGCCGGCTTTCAGGGGCAAAATGGTTTTCAGTACGTCTTCACGGCCGGCCAAATCGCCGGTGAGATTAACCGCCTTGACCTTGTATTGCTCGCCTTCATCCACGTTGATGGTGATATACAGGCCTTTGCGATCCGGTGTCATGGACACCTGGGTGGACGTCACGTCAAACCGAATGTAACCATGGTTATGGTAAAAGGTTTTCAATGTTTCCAAATCGGCTTGCAGTTTCTGTTTCTGGTAGCGACGCTCCCCAAACAGGTTCCACCAGGCGACAAAGTCCTTCAGCTCCAGCAAATCCGCCAATTGCTCATCACTGAAATGCTGGTTGCCCACAAAGTTAATCTGGCGGATTTCAGCCGCCAACCCTTCGGTGAACTTGAATTTGAGTTCAACCCGGTTACGGGGCAGGTTGATGACCTGCGCCTCCACTTTGGCGCCATATTTTCCCACGCCGTAGTAGAAATCCTGCAGCGCTTTTTCGATATCCGACAGCATGGTACGGTCCAAAGACTCGCCCACTTTCACGCCACTGTCGTTGAGGCTCTGGGTTAACTGCTCTTCCTTGATGTCCTTGTTGCCATCAAAGGTAATGGCGCTGATGGTGGGGCGTTCCCGCACCTGGATGAGCAGTACATCACCCTCCCGGGAGACCTGGATGTTTTCGAAGTTGCCGGATGCATACAGGCTTTTAATGGCCTGCTGCAGTTTCAATTCATCAAGGGTATCCCCGACTTTGACCGGCAAATTTAGCAGTGCCGCCCCGAGGGCAACCCGCTGCAAACCTTCGACTTGAATGTCTGTGACCTTGAAAGGTTGAAATGTTTCGGCCCAACTATTCCCTGAAAAAGCGGCGCCGACCAGTAACATAGAGGCAAAAAGTTTATTTATTCGCATAGAGCACTTCTAATTATTTGTCAGTCCTTGCTCAGAGTCGGGCAAAATCATTGAAAAGGGCAATGCTCATCAGTAGCAATAGCAACGCCGCCCCAAATCTGAATCCAATTTCCTGTATTCTTTCGGATACAGGCCTACGTGTAACAGCTTCAATCACGTAATACATCAAGTGTCCGCCATCGAGCACCGGCAGCGGCACCAAATTGATAATGCCGAGGTTAACGCTGATAAGCGCCAAAAACCCCAGAAAATATACCAATCCGAATGCGGCCGTATTTCCCGCCCCTTGGGCGATGGAAATCGGGCCGCTGAGATTCTTGATGGCCACATCCCCGGTGAACAGTTTGCCCAGCATTTTGGTGCTGACCAGCGTTAACTGCCAGGTTTTATCCATGGCCATCGGAATGGCGGCCAGCGGGCCATATTGCAAATCAAGCTTCATGTTGGCAGGCCACTCGGGCAGCTTGGGAGAGATGCCAAGGTAGCCTTCGCGGTCACCCGCTGCATTTTCATGGGCAGAGGGGGTTACCGGCAATGTCAAACGCTGGCCGTCACGCAATACGGTAATGTGCAGCGTTTTTGTGGCAGAGGCTTTAATCTGCGCCACAAAAGCTTGCCAGTTCTGCAATGGCACATCATTCACCGCCAAAATGGTGTCATTCACCTGCAGGCCACCAAGGGCGGCAGCGCCCCCTGCCACCACGTTCGCCAGAATGGGCTCCACTGTTGGCCGGTATATCTCCAGCCCCAGCGTGGCAATGGGTGACTCTTTTTCCGGGTCAAAATGCCAGTTGCGAATATCCAGCTGATAGGTTTTCCCTTGGCGCAGCCCCGCATCTTCCGGGCTGCTGAGTTCGCTTACCGGCGCCAGGGTCAGTGACACCTGCTCCTCGCCGATATGGCTCACCAAGGCCAGGTTAACCTCTTCCCAGTTACGCACGCGCTGGCCGGAAACCGCCAGAATTTGTTGTGGCTGCTGCAGTTCAATCACCGCCGCCGGGCTGTTGGCATGAGTGGTGGCAACAACGGGTTTTACCGCAGGCACCCCAAGCAGGTACATGATGTACAGGGCGATGATGGCAAACACGAAATTGGCCATGGGGCCGGCGGCAACAATGGCAATTCTGGCCCAGACGCTTTTACGGTTAAAGGACTGATGCTGCAGTTCTGGCGGAACCTCTTCCACCCGCTCATCCAGCATTTTCACGTAACCGCCAAGGGGAATAAGCGCCACCACGTATTCAGTGCCATCCTTGCCCACACGGCGCCAGATGGCCTTGCCAAAGCCGATGGAAAAACGCAGCACCTTAACGCCACAGCGACGGGCCACATAGTAGTGGCCAAACTCATGGGCGGTGATCAAAATGCCCAGCGCCACAATAAACGCGCCAAGACTCCATAAAAAATCTAGCATTAGCCGTCAATCATCCTCAATGACAAAGCGTCAGCGCCTTTCGGGCACAAACGCGGGCTTCGGTGTCCAGCGCCAGAATATCAGCAATCGAATCCAGTGGCGATTGCACGACCTGCTCCAGACAATATTCATTCACTTTGGCAATATCCGTGAAACGGATGTCGCCTTGCAGGAAATGCGCTACGGCGATTTCATTGGCAGCGTTCAGTACCGTGGTGGCCTCCTGTCCTTCCCGGCAAGCGGTCATGGCCAACTTCAAACAAGGGAAACGGGCAAAATCCGGTTCACAAAAGCTCAATTGTCCGACTTTGAAAAAGTCCAAAGGTTCCACGCCGGAGACAATTCTCGCCGGATAGGCCATACAGTGAGCAATGGGCGTGCGCATGTCCGGGTTGCCCAATTGCGCCAATACGCTGCCATCCTGATACTGCACCATGGAATGGATGACGCTTTGGGGATGGATAACCACCTGCAACTGGTCGATGCCTGCATTGAATAACCAGCGCGCTTCCACATACTCCAGCCCTTTATTCATCATGGTGGCAGAGTCCACCGAGATTTTGGGCCCCATGGACCAGTTGGGATGCTTGATGGCCTGGGCAGGCGTCACCGATGGCAAACTGGCAAGGTCGGCATGCAGGAACGGGCCGCCGGAACCGGTTAGCAGGATTTTGGAAATGCCGGCACCTGGCAAATCACAGCGACCCAGCTGCTGTTGTGCCGTTTTGGTTAGACACTGGAAAATGGCGTTATGTTCGCTGTCCACCGGCAGCAAGGTGGCGCCAGAGGTCGCTACCGCTTCAATGAACAGGCGACCGGACATGACCAGCGCCTCCTTGTTGGCCAGCAACACCCGTTTACCGGCTTGCACGGCCGCCAGAGTGGGTGCCATGCCGGCGGCGCCCACAATGGCGGCCATCACCGTATCCACTTCCGCGCGGGTGACCAAATCCGCCAGGGCCGACTCGCCGCTGGTCACTTCCACAGGTAAATCCGCAATCTGCGCCTTGAGTTGCAAGGCCGCGTCAGCATCCACCATGTGTGCCACCTGCGGTTGGTGCAAACGGCACAGCGCCGCCATCTTGCTGACGCTGGTATTGGCTACCAAGGCGAAAACGTTAAAAGCCTCGGGATTTTCCGCTATCACACTCAGCGTGCTGGTCCCGATAGAGCCGGTCGCGCCTAAAATAACCATGTTCTGCATTTTCATTACATCCAAAAAGCGATATACAGGAGGGTAAATACCGGCAAGGCCGCAGTCAGGCTGTCAATCCTGTCCAGCACGCCGCCATGCCCCGGTAAAAGGGTGCCAGAGTCTTTCACCTGGGCCACCCGCTTGAACATACTCTCCGACAAGTCTCCCAGTGCCGAGGCCAATGCGGTCAATAACACTACGCCGATAATCAACCCCAGCTCTTGCTCCGGCGAGAAGTACATAATGCCCCCCACCACAACCAGTGTGGTCAGCAACCCGCCAAGGAAGCCTTCCAGGGTTTTCCCCGGGCTGACACGCGGTGCCAGTTTTACCCGGCCAACGGCCTTGCCCACAAAATAGGCACCTGAATCTGCCGCCCACACCACCAGCATCACCAACAGCACCAAAATGCCACCCCAATAAGGCTGTGCTGGGGTGCTGAGGGATTTTAACGCGATAAACGAGGCAAATGCCGGCATTAACGTAAGTTGGCCGAACATGGACTTCAACATGGGGCTGGTTTGCCACCAGTTGGCACTGCGAGGGAAAAAGATGACCAGTAGCAGTGCCATCGCCCACCACATGGCGCCAATTAACACCACTGACAACATGATGGGATGCAGTTGCCCCCGCAGCCAGATGTCATTGGCTGGCACCATCAGGTTGAGTGCCACCAGCACAATGCCCAAGGTGATGGTAAAACTCCATTGGGTGACACTGCAGTTTTTATCGATGATGTGCCCCCACTCCTTAGCGGCAATTAGGAATACCGGCACCAATGCCCAGGCAAAATAACTGGTGGGTAATAGAAACAGTGCGCCAAGAACCAGTGGGATCAGACAAATTGCAGTTATAATTCGTTGTTTTAGCAAAAAACTTTCCTCTTCCCGAGTCGTTAAATATTGCGTATTTTTTCGATCTGGTTCCCCGTCAGTCCGAAACGGCGCTGACGATTGCTGAACATTTCAATGGCCTGGCAAAACGTGGCTTCATCAAAATCCGGCCACAGGGTGTCCATAAAGACCAGTTCGGCATATGCCGCCTGCCACAGAATGAAATTGCTGATACGGTAGTCCCCGCCTGTGCGGATCATTAAATCAACTTCACCCTGGTTTTGCATGCACAAATGCGCTGCCAGCGCGGATTCGGTCAACTGACTGCTGCTCATTTCACCAGCTGCGACTTTTTCCGCCAGCGTTCTGGCGGCCTGCACGATATCCCAACGGCCGCCGTAATTTGCCGCCACGTTGAGGATTAACTGCGTATTGTCTGCGGTATAGGCTTCTGCCGCACGGATCTGTTTTTGTAATCGTTCAGAAAAGCGGCTGATATCACCAATAATGTTAAGCCGAACCCCATTGGCATGGAGCTTTTTTATTTCGCGCCTGAGCACGGTGAAAAACAGTTCCATCAGCAAACTGACTTCTTGGTCCGGCCGCCGCCAGTTTTCACTGGAAAACGCAAATAACGTTAATGACTTGATACCCAGTTTCCGCGCAGTGCCCACGGCGCTTCTAACCGCTTTCACCCCCGCACGGTGGCCGACTATCCGGGGTTTGCCTTTTGCTTGTGCCCAGCGCCCGTTGCCATCCATGATAATGGCGACATGATTGGGGATAGCTTGTTTCACTAAGTCTGGCAATTGCGCAGGTAAGCGCTCCGATGTCTGGCATTTTGTGGTGAAGTCATTAGATGATGATGTGGCGTCCATGTTGGATGGCATCTAATTTACAACCCTTATAAATAGATAAACGCCGTGTAGTATAACGCTACACGGCGTTTCAACTCTAGTTTAACAAACCAATATCAGACTTCCATCAATTCAGCTTCTTTGGCTGTCAGCAGCTCATCGATCTTTTTGATGTGCACATCGGTCATTTTCTGAATGTCATCTTCGCTGCGGCGTACATCATCTTCGGTACAGGCTTTTTCTTTTTCCAGCTTTTTCACTTCAGAATTGGCATCACGGCGTACGTTACGTACCGCTACGCGGCCATTTTCAGCTTCGGCGCGCACCACTTTCACCAAGTCACGACGACGCTCTTCTGTCAGCGCTGGCAACGGAATGCGGATAACGGTTCCGGCAGACATGGGGTTCAGGCCAAGATCGGATGCCATGATGGCTTTTTCCACGGCCTGAATCATGCTGCGGTCAAAAACGCTGACGGCCAGTGTACGGCTATCTTCAACGGTGATATTGCCCACCTGTTTCAATGGGGTCATGCTGCCGTAGTAAGAAACCTGAATGGAATCCAGCAACGCCGGATGAGCACGGCCAGTACGGACTTTGGTCATCTGGGCCTTGGTCGCTTCCACGCATTTTTCCATGCGGGTCTGCGCATCTTGTTGAATAGTATCAATCACGTTAGAGTTCCTTTTTATTCAAAGTCAGATCAAGCTTGTACCAGAGTACCTTCAGACTGATCACCCATCACCACCCGCCGTAAAGCACCTGGTTTGTTCATGTTGAACACCATGATGGGCATATTGTAATCACGGGCCATGGTAAATGCAGCTAAGTCCATAACTTTCAGTTCTTTATCAAGTACTTCATTATAGCTGAGTGTTTCATATTTGGTCGCGTCAGGGTTCTTCATCGGATCGTCAGAAAACACCCCGTCAACTTTAGTGCCTTTTAGCACAACTTCCGCTTCGATTTCAATGCCACGCAGACAGGCGGCGGTATCGGTAGTGAAAAACGGATTGCCGGTACCTGCGGATAAAATGACGACACGGCCAGATTTCAATAAACTGATGGCCTCTGCCCAGTTATAAGCGTCGCACACCCCGTTTAACGGAATGGCCGACATCAGACGGGCATTAACATAGGCACGATGCAACGCATCCCGCATTGCCAGACCATTCATCACGGTGGCCAACATACCCATGTGATCGCCCACCACCCGGTTCATGCCGGCTTTTGCCAATCCCTCACCGCGGAACAGGTTGCCACCACCGATAACCACGCCAACCTGGATACCGAGTTCCACCAGTTCTTTGATTTCCTGGGCCATGCGATCCAGTACTTTAGGGTCGATGCCGAAACCTTCATCGCCCATCAAGGCTTCACCACTGAGTTTCAGCAAAATACGTCGAAATGCAGGTTTAGGATTGGTGCTCATGTTATTTATATCCTGGTCATAACAAGACCGCAGCGATTGCTGCGGTCTTCAAGGTCACTGTGACAGTTGATTAAGCCTTTTTAGAAGCTGCAATCTGGGCAGCAACTTCAGCGGCGAAATCTTCTTCTTTCTTCTCAATACCTTCGCCCACTTCGATGCGGGTAAAGTTGATAACGTCAGCACCTTTCTGCTTCAGCAGATCGGCAACGTGAATGGATGGATCTTTCACGAAAGGCTGACCGGTCAGACTGACTTCACCGGTGAATTTCGCCATGCGGCCGGCAACCATTTTTTCAGCAATCTCTTTTGGTTTGCCGCTCTGCATTGCGATTTCGATCTGGATTTCTTTTTCTTTCTCAACCACTTCAGCAGGTACGTCAGAAGGTTTAACGTACTGAGGGTTGGACGCTGCAACATGCATAGCCAGATCTTTGGCCAGTTCGTTGTCGGAACCGGTCACTTCAGTCACAACACCAATGCGGCTGCTGTGGATGTAAACGCCAAGGTTTTCACCTTCGAAACGGAATACACGACGTACATTGATGTTTTCACCAATTTTTGCCACCAGGGCAGCACGGGTGTTTTCTACGGTATCGCCATCCAGTTCGGTGGCCATCAGCGCGTCAATGTCAGTGATGTTGTTGGCCAGTGCCAGCTCTGCAACTTTGTTACCGAATGCCAGGAAGCTGGCATCACGGGCAACGAAGTCAGTTTCGCAGTTCACTTCCAGCAGAACGGTTACATTACCGGCGTTTTTGCTCAGGATGACACCTTCAGCAGCGATACGGCCAGCTTTTTTAGCTGCCTTAACCGCGCCGTTTTTACGCATGTTTTCGATTGCCAGCTCGATGTCACCATCGGTTTCTGTCAGGGCTTTTTTACAATCCATCATGCCTGCGCCAGTACGGTCACGCAGTTCTTTAACTTGGGCAGCAGTAACAGCCATTGTTAAATCCTCAATTGATAATTCGACAAAAGTTACCAAGACACTCTTATGAAACAGGGGCATATAGCCCCTGTTAACCAGCATGTATCTCAGCTAATAAGGGAAATGTTGCCATTACGCCTTACTAATTACTCAGCTTCGATGAAACCTTCTTCTTCAGCTTGAACTGCCAAGTCCTGGCCGCGACCACTGTTGACTGCAGCAGCAACAGTTTCCGCGTACAGGCGGATGGCGCGCATAGCGTCATCGTTACCAGGGATAACATAACTAACGCCATCAGGAGTAGAGTTGGTATCTACCACTGCAACCACTGGGATACCCAGGTTGTTGGCTTCTTTAATCGCAATATGTTCATGGTCAGCGCCGATAACAAAAATGGCATCTGGCAGGCCGCCCATGTTCTTGATACCGCCCAGTGATTTTTCAAGCTTTTCCAGCTCACGGCTGCGCATCAGGGCTTCTTTCTTGGTCAGTTTGTCAAAAGTACCGTCTACAGACTGGGTTTCCAGATCTTTCAGACGCTTGATTGACTGACGAACGGTTTTCCAGTTGGTCAGCATGCCGCCCAACCAGCGTTTGTCGATGTAGTACTGATCACAAGAAATGGCAGCTTCCTTGATAGCTTCGCTGGCGGCACGTTTGGTACCAACGAACAGGATTTTGCCTTTTTTGGAAGCTACGTTGCTTACGAAAGCCAGAGCTTCATTGAACATTGGCACGGTATGCTCAAGGTTGATGATGTGTACACCATTGCGGGCACCAAAGATGAATGGCTTCATTTTTGGGTTCCAGTAACGGGTCTGGTGACCGAAGTGCACACCAGCCTGAAGCATATCGCGCATAGAAACTGTAGTCATTTTCTCTACCTTAAATTAGGGGTTATACCTCCACGAATCCCATACTTCCGACCCTGAGGGCACCCCGGAAAATGTGTCGATTCGTGTGTGATTTAGTATTTAACACATTGCCATGTATAATGGCCGCCTGTTTTTCATTCTGCACAACAAGTACCCTGACTGAGCGTTACGCCCGGGAAAGCACTTGTTCGAGACTCAAACATAACGGCGCGCTTTATACCATAAAAGCCTGAAAAACACAAATGAAAAGCACCACGGCAGTGGTCTTTTTTGGCGGGTCAAACGAGCGTATTATCGTTCAACTCCCTAAGTTATAACCTGATTCAAGCCGTTACCCCGTTGGCGGACACGGCACCGAGAAATCACCATGAGTATCACAATCAAAACTGCTGAAGAAATTGAAAAAATGCGCATCGCCGGCAAGCTGGCGGCCGACGTGTTGGAAATGATAGCGCCCCACGTAAAACCCGGGGTGACCACCAATGAGCTGGATGATCTGTGCGCCCGCTTTACCGAAGAGCACGGTGCCATTTCCGCGCCGCTGAACTATCACGGTTATCCCAAGTCCATCTGCACCTCCATCAACGAGGTCATCTGCCACGGGATCCCCAATGACGAGCCGTTAAAGGACGGTGACATCATCAACCTGGACATTACCGTCATTAAAGACGGCTACCATGGTGACACGTCCCAGATGTTTCTGGTTGGCGAAGTAAGCCCCAAAGACCGCCGCTTGTGCCGCATTGCCCAGGAATCCCTGTACGCGGCCATCCGCAAGGTGCGCCCTGGCATGCAACTGGGTGAAATTGGCACCATCATCGAGAAGCTGGTGAAATCCAGTAAAAGCGGTGTGGATAAATTTTCCATCGTACGGGATTATTGCGGCCACGGGATTGGTAAAGGCTTCCATGAAGAGCCTCAAGTGGTGCATTATCGCAACAATGACCGCACAGTGTTAAAACCCGGCATGTGTTTCACCATTGAGCCAATGATTAATGCCGGGCGCTATCAAACCGTATTAAATGAGGTTGATGGCTGGACTGTCACCACCGTGGATGGTAAAAAATCTGCCCAGTGGGAACACACCTTACTGGTAACCGACACCGGAGTGGAAGTGCTGACACTGCGTAGCAATGAAGACTTCCCGCGTATTATCAATCACGTGTAATCCAATGCACTAAGGACTATAATGGCCACTGCGCAAGCTGCCAAAGCCGCCCTCTGCGACAACCTGCAACAGTTGCAGTACGGGTTTTCCCAGCACCACAAGATTACCGAGCTGGTGGCAGAACGCAGTCGTTTTGTGGATCAGCTGCTGCTGGCACACTGGCAGCAGTTTGGTTTGCAGGATTCAGGCATTGCCCTGATTGCCGTAGGGGGGTATGGCCGCTCCGAGCTGTTGCCCCACTCGGATATTGATCTGCTGTTTTTAATGCCGGAACACGCCGGTGCCGAGGCAGAAGCCAGGCTGAGCCAATTCATTGCCTTTTTGTGGGACACTGGCCTGGAAATCGGCCACAGCGTACGCACGCTGGACCAGACCCTGAGCCAGGGCCGCGATGACATCACCATTGCCACCAACCTGCTGGAAGCCCGCCTGCTTTGCGGGCCAGAAGCCAGCTTTGACTTGTTGTACGATAAAATCCGCGAACAGGAATTTTGGCCTTCCAGCCATTTTTTCAGTGCCAAAAAAGCGGAACAAAACGCCCGCCACGCCAAAGCCAATGCCTTTGATTTGGAACCCAACATCAAAACCTGTCCCGGCGGCTTACGGGACATTCAAACCATTGCCTGGGTGGCCATACGCCACTTCAATGCCGCCAACCTTCGGGAACTGGTGGATCACGGGTTTCTTGAACCCTCTGAACTGACAGAGCTGCTGTCTTCACAGGATTTCTTGTGGCGTTTGCGCTTTTCCCTGCATTCGATTACCGGCCGGGATGAAAACCGCCTGTTGTTTGACGTACAACGCCAGGTGGCCGCCATGATGGGCTATCAGGATGCCACCCAGTTGGCGGTTGAGCAGATGATGAAACACTATTATCGCACCGTGCGTCAGGTGATGGAGCTCAACGAAATGCTGTTGCAGCTGTTCCAGCGCGCCACGCTGGGTGATAACAGCGCACTGGAAATACAGGAGATAGATGCCCATTACCAGCGCCGGGGTTCCTCCATTGAGGCACTGGATGCCGATCCGTTCCAGCATCCCGAAGCCTTGGTCAACCTGTTTCTGTACGTGGCGCGCAACTCCAATATTCACAGCATTTATGCCCCGACCTTAAGGGCGTTGCGTCATGCCAGGCACGCCCTGCAGCAACCCTTGATGGAACATCCCCAATGCCGGGAAGCCTTTATGGAAATCCTGCGTCATCCCAGGGGGATTAATGCCCTGTCGTTGATGCACAAACACGGCATCATTTCAGCCTATCTGCCCGCTTGGCGTAACATTGAAGGCCAGATGCAGTTTGACCTGTTCCATGCCTATACGGTGGATGAACATACCCATCGCCTGCTGCTGAACATTGAGCATTTTTCCCAACAGGAACAGCGGGATGAGTTTCCATTGGGTTCCATTCTAATCAATCAGCTACCCAAAAAAGGGTTGCTGGTACTGGCAGCGATTTTTCATGACATTGCCAAAGGCCGCGGCGGCGATCACAGCAAACTGGGCGCCGTGGACGCACTGGAGTTTTGCAAGCTGCATGACATGAACAGCCACGACGGCCGACTGGTCAGCTGGCTGGTGGAAAACCATCTGGTCATGTCCATTACCGCCCAGCGCCGGGACATTTCAGATCCGGAAGTGGTGGCACAATTTGCCGACAAGGTGCGTGATGCCTCCCATCTCAGTTACCTGTACTGCCTGACCGTGGCCGATATTTGCGCCACCAACGAACACACCTGGAACAGCTGGAAAGGCTCATTGCTGCGCGACCTGTACTTTTCTGCACAGCGGGTACTGGCCCGCGGCAAGGAAAAACCGGTGGATATTCGCGCCCGGGTGCGGGAGCACCAGGCCAAGGCCAAAAAAGAGCTGCTGCGCCGGGGCATTAAAGAAAAATCACTGGACACTTTGTGGCAACGCTTCAAGGCGGATTATTTCCTGCGTTACCAGCCCAACCAGATTGCCTGGCATGCCGAGGCCATTCTCAAGCACCGTCAGGACGAGCCGCTGATTTTGGTGTCAAAGCACATGACCCGCGGCGGCACCGAGTTGTTCATTTATTGCAAAGACCGCCCGCGCCTGTTTGCCACGGTAATGGCCGTACTCGATAACAAAAACATCAATGTGCATGACGCCAGCATCATGACCACCAAGGATAACTTTGCGGTGGACAGCTTTGTGATCCTGGAACAAAACGGCACACCAGTGCAGGCCCTGTCACGCATTCAGAGCCTGCGCAAGACCCTGGCCAAAGCCTTGTCTGGCGATAGCACCAAAATTCCCAAATTCCGCAAGATGGCACGCATCATGAAACCATTTAGCGTGCCGACCCAGGTGACCTTTCTGCCCAGTCAGAAACACAGTACCAGCATGATGGAGCTGATTGCGCTGGATACGCCGGGGCTACTGGCCAAAATCGGCGATACCCTGTATCGCTGCGGCATTACCCTACAGTCCGCCAAAATCACCACCATTGGCGAACGGGCAGAAGATTTCTTTATCCTGCAGACAACGGATGGTCAGGCGCTGGATGAAGCCCAGCAACATCAGCTCACACAAGCGCTGATAAGCATCCTTTCCAATCAACAGACCTAGTAACAGACAGGAGTACATTTATGGAGGCGTTACGCCAACGTATTGAGGCGGCTTTTGAAGCCCGCGCACAGATAAGTCCGACCAGCGTAGACGCTAGCCTGCGAGCCGATGTGGAAAAAGTCATCGACATGCTTGACCGGGGTGAAGTACGGGTTGCCGAAAAAATCAACGGTAACTGGCATGTGCATCAGTGGCTGAAAAAAGCCGTGTTGTTGTCATTCCGGATTTTTGACAACGGAGTGATGGAAGGCAGCGAAACCCGCTATTTCGATAAAGTGCCGATGAAATTCGCCGACTACGATGACGCGCGTTTTCGCGCCGAAAGCATTCGTGTGGTTCCGCCTGCAGCCGCCCGCAAAGGCTCTTTTATTGCCAAAAACACCGTACTGATGCCCTCTTACGTCAACCTTGGGGCTTATGTGGATGAAGGCACCATGGTAGACACCTGGGCAACCGTTGGCTCTTGCGCCCAAATCGGCAAAAATGTGCATCTGTCTGGTGGCGTGGGCATTGGTGGTGTACTCGAACCCCTGCAAGCCGGCCCAACCATCATTGAGGATAACTGCTTTATCGGCGCCCGCTCGGAAATTGTCGAAGGGGTGGTGGTTGAAGAAGGCTCGGTGATCTCCATGGGCGTATTCATTGGCCAGAGCACCAAGATTTATGACCGGGAAACCGGCGAAATCCACTATGGCCGGGTACCTGCAGGCTCAGTGGTTGTGGCAGGGAACTTACCGTCAAAATGCGGAAAATACAGCCTGTATGCCGCCATCATTGTGAAAAAAGTGGATGCCAAAACCCGCGGGAAAGTGGGCATTAACGAACTGCTGCGCATTGTTGACTAATCCCGGCCTCCTCTGACGTTGGCGCATTGCATTTGCCCAATGAAGTCGTGCATGAAATAGAAACCCGCCATCAACAGGCGGGTTTTTCACGGGGATTGCATCGGATGAATTGCCAGGCAATTTTATCAGGCTGCAGCCAAAAGGCTTACTTGAATACCAGGGTTTTATTCCCGTTAACAACCACCTGATTATTCAGCACCAGTGCCAATGCCCGGCTCAATACGCTTTTTTCCACATCGCGACCGGCTTTGGCCATGTCTTCGGCGCTGTAGTTATGATCCACCGGGATCACGTCCTGTTTGATAATCGGCCCGTCATCAAGGCTGTCATTCACAAAGTGGGCGGTGGCACCGATGATTTTCACCCCGCGCTCCCATGCCTGACGATAAGGATTGGCCCCAATAAAGGCTGGCAGGAATGAGTGGTGAATATTGATGATCCGCTGAGGATACTGGCTCACAAAGCCCGGGGTCAGCACCCGCATGAACTTGGCCAGTACCAGATAATCCGGCTGATAAGGGGCAATCTCTTGCAGTAATGCCTGTTCGTGCTCCTCGCGGCTCAAGCCTTCGTGGGATACATGATGAAACGGTACGTCAAACTTGGCAGCCAACGGCGCCAGGGTATCGTAATTGCCCACCACTGCCGCAATTTCCACATCCAGCGCACCGTAATAGGCTTTCATCAGCAAATCGCCCAGACAATGGGCTTCTTTGGTCACCAGCACCACAATCCGCTTGCGACCGGCATCGATAAGGCGCATCTGGTTTTTGGCCGGTAAGACTTCTTGCAGTTCAGCAAGCAGCTGCTGTTCGTGAAACTCGCCTTCCAGTTCGGTCCGCATAAAAAAACGCTGCTGCTGATTATCAACAAATTCACTGTTTTTTATGATGTTTAACTGATGCTTAAAACAAACCCCGGTGATTTTAGCGATGAGACCGCGTTCGTCGGCGCAGTCCGTCATCAGAATTTTACGCTGCATTTGCTATTTACTTCTCCACATAACAACAAAATCGGCTGAAGAATATGCCACAGCAACCCTAAAAATTCTGCATAAATCTTAAAAATTCTAATAAAAATTTAAAAAATCTAACAAGTGCCACGATCCAGGCACTGCTGCATCTGCTGCCGCATGGCTTCGGCTTTGGTGCCAAAAACCACCTGCACACCACTGCCCACCACAATCACGGCTTTGGCACCCATCGACAGTAATTGCGGTTTGTCCACCAGCAACGGGTCCAGCACATTCAGCCGCAAGCGGGTCATGCAAGCGCCCAGAGAATGGATATTATCAGCGCCGCCCAGGGCGTTAATCAATAATTGGGGCATTTCACCGGCAACAGGGGGGGATGCCATGGGCGCTGGCGTGTATTGCGCCGGTTGCTGCGTCATTCTGCCTGGTGTTTTCAGGTTGAAAATCAGGATGGCGCTGCGAAATATCACGTAGTACAGCACCGCCGTTAACGGCCCCAGAATGAAAAACCAACTGGCATTGGCAGAGTTATGCCACATCAGCACCAAGTCCAGTGCTCCTTGGGAAAAACTGATGCCGTAATGCACCCCCAGCAACACGCACACCAGATAGGCCAAACCGCACAACAAGGCATGCAGCAGGTATAACAAGGGGGCCACAAACAAAAAGGCAAACTCGATGGGTTCTGTGACGCCGGTAAGCCAACTGGTGGCCGCCGCTGATAACATGATGCCGGCAACCCGCTGACGGGTATTGCCATCGGCGCACTGCCACATGGCAAAAGCGGCGGCAGGCAGCCCCCACATTTTGATGAGATAGCCACCAGCCAGATTACCCGCCTGGGGATCACCCGCCAGATAACGGGCAATCTCGCCCCGAACCACTTCACCATTGGCCGCATACTGGCCAAATTCCAGGAAAAATGGGGCATTCCAGATATGGTGCAATCCCAGCGGTAACAATAACCGCTCCACCACCCCATAAAGCGCAAACGCCCATTGGGTTTTTTGATAAACGGCCCAGTCTGAAAACTGCTGGATATGGTGTGCCAAGGATGGCCAGACAAGCGAAAAACACCAGGCCACGGCCAGCGCCAGCGGCAACATCAGCAAAGGGGCGCTGCGACGGCCTTCAAAAAAGGACAACACCATGGGCAGTTTTACAAACTGGCTCAGATACATTGCAAAACAGGAAACGCCACCAAGGATCATGCCACCGGCAATGCCGGTATCCAGCGTATTGACGCCAAGGGTTTGCACCCCCGGCAGTTGCTGATCAGCCACCAATACCCCCAAGCCGGCGGTAAAAACGCCGTAGCCGAAAACGGCACTGATGGCAGCCGCCCCCTGATCCCGACAAAAGCCCACGGCAATGGCCACGGCAAACAACAACGGCATCATGGCAAACACAAAGTTGCCCACATTGGACAACAGTGAAAACAACAAGGGCGGCAATGCACCGGACAACGAACCCGCCACCCCCATCATCAGCCCGGCAATGGGTAAAATGGCGATGGGCGTTAATAGTGCCTGACTGAGATTCTGGGCAAACTTAAACCAATGCTGGGTCAGGCCGTTTAAGGTTCGACGGATGCTGCCAGTGGCAGCCAGGTTTTGAGCCATGTTAACGCCTCGGTTTCAGGTTCCATGGTTTCACAGGCATCTATTTCCAGCCGTGAGCCGACACGTTTGGCACCCAGCTCACCCAATAGTGCATCCACCTGCTTACCGCCGCCACAGAAGGTGTTGTAGCTGGAGTCGCCCAGTGCAACCACAGCATAGCTTAATCCGGGCAGATACGGCGCCCGCTCTTTCATCATGGAAAACCAGGGCATGATGTTTTCCGGCAAATCGCCATCGCCTGTCGTGGATGTGACCACCAGCAACAGTTCATCTTCTGGCGGCACAAAGGCGGCCAACTGCTCTGATGGC
Source organism: Shewanella mytili (assembly GCF_046765975.1). Taxonomy (NCBI): domain Bacteria; kingdom Pseudomonadati; phylum Pseudomonadota; class Gammaproteobacteria; order Alteromonadales; family Shewanellaceae; genus Shewanella; species Shewanella mytili. The sequence goes on from NZ_JBKOUD010000004.1 coordinate 144,140, forward strand.
CAAAACTGTACCTGCCATCCCGCGTCATGCAGGGCCCCCTCCAGGGTTTCTGCCACGTACTGGGCACTACCGTAAACTGATCCGAACACTATGTTGATTTTTTTCATGCTATACTTCGCGACCGGGAAATTATGTACCCAACATACTTTATCGACTGCCCCGCCTGCAACTAGACCAAGCAGCCGACATTATCCATCTAGTTCATAAAGGAACGCAGTAATGCGCCAGAGCAGCCGCCAAAAACTGATAAGACAACATCAGCGTCTCACCCATACCCGTAAAACCTGTTATTTCCGCACCATTCGCCAGCAGGATGAACACCATAACTTCCCGCTTGATGCCTATGTTCCCCTGCTGGACATGATGCAGCAACGCAATAAATAATCCGGCGGCTAACGGTCGGCAATCATAAGGGGCGTTGCCCCTGACAATGCAGCGTCATCCCAGCCCAGCGCCGTAAAGATTTTGGCCCATTCAGGCTCCGGCTCTGTCACCACACTCAAGGGGGCACCGGTCACCGGATGGGTCAAGGCGATTTTTTGCGCCAACAGCCATAAACGGTTAACCCCAAAATGTTCCCGGAAAAAACGGTTCTGTTTGCCATCGCCATGAGCGGTATCACCAATGATGGGGTGACGCAGGTGATCCAGATGGCGCCGTAACTGATGCTTTCTGCCGGTAAGGGGTTGCAAATGCACCAAAGCAAAGCGCGATGTGGCATAACGCCCTGACGAAAAAGGAATTTCGGTATTCAATAAGGGCTGATAACGAGTCACCGCCGATTGAGGGGCCTTGGGCTCACGGGATAGCTTGTCGGCAATATCATCCAGCTCTTCTTTTAAGGGATAATCCAGCACTCCGGCCTCGTGCATGTTACCGCGCACCAGCGCCAGATAGTGTTTCGTAACCTTTCTGGACTCAAACTGCACACACAACTCGTGGGCGATGTGACTGCTCTTGGCAAACAGCAAGACACCCGATGTGGGTCTATCCAGACGGTGCACCGGAAACACATGGCACCCCACCAGATCCCGGGTCATCTGCATGGCAAAAAAACGCTCCCGCCGAGCCAAATAGGTTTTATGCACCAGTAATCCTGCGGGTTTGTGAATTGCAACCAAATACTCATCTTCATACAGGATACGGATTTCAGGGACCACTTCCTGTGCCGTTAGGGCATTTTCACTGTCCACTGAGCAAGTCATCCAGCATCTCCAGCAAGGTGATAAGTTTACGGGTTTCAGGTTGTTCCGCCCACACGTACTGTGCCATGGGGGCAATGGCTATTTTGCTGGGCAACGGTTGGCGCGTCCGTAACAGCTGTTGCATCTTTGGCACCAAAATGAACTGCAACCATTGCTCCAGGGGCAAGCGGTCACAGGCAAAGGGCGCCGTACTGGCAAGCGCTTGCGGCGCTGGCGACTTTGGGCTCCACATTTGCAACTGTTTTAATTCCTGTTCAATGCCCTGAAGTAATACCTCGGTTTGCTGATAAGGCATGTTTTACTCAATCTGATATCGGCAATTAATTAATGGCCATCATACCATCCGCGGCCGGTTATCCCTATAATGCCGGGCTATCTTACCCCGCGACAGGATTTGTTTATGCACACCATTTCTACTTTTGGAGAGCTACTCTCTGCAGCGCATTGCCAGTATCTGATTTACGATATGGGCCGCAGGGTACAACCCATCGACGTGATGGCTTTTCATCAGATAGAAGCGCTGCGTGCCCCCTATCCTGCACCCATTCAGGGGCATGCCTGTTTTGCACTGGTATTTTGGGAACGCCCCGGCATGCCGTTTATCTGGTTCTTGAAAATGCCACTGGATGAACAAGGCCTGTTAAACCCAGCAGGACGTAGCCAATTCATTGAAATGCTGTTAACCGCCATGGGGCAAAATCTCCAAAATGAGCTCACCGAAGCACAGCAGCAGCAACTGGCCAACCACCCGTTCAATTTCCGCCCCTCCCAGGAAAAACTGGCACTGTTCAACGCCCTGTTACGCCAGCAGCAAGGGCAAGCGGCGTCCGTCCAATATGACTATGCCTGTCAGTATCTCGCGGGGAAAGCGCCATCACAGCAGTGGCAGGCGGTAGGGTTACAGGGACTGGCGGATATTTGTGCCAGAGCCCACTTGCTGGATCACCCCCAGCTGTTATGCCATGGCATCACCTCCAGTGCCATTGCCACCGAAGTCAAAATCGCCCTGTGCCAGCTATTGGAGCATATACAATTGCCCGAACTGCTGGCGCAAGAAATCGTGCGCTTGTTTCCCCAACAAGATGCCGTCCTGAAGCCTTATTATTTGCGGGCACTGGCTTCACATCCACAGCACTGTACTACCCTCATTAAGCAGCTTTCATTATCCCAGGGGCTGGATCAGGAGCTGTTATTGGCCATTGCGGCCCGCGTCTGGCACATTTTAAAACAGGAGCCATGCCGCAAAATTTTCCTGGAGTCACTGGCGCTACAATCACAGGACTTCTTTAACGGGATCTTTGCTGATATTGTGGCTATTCCGGCAATTCGACCCATGTTGCTAAATGAGTTACGAAGCCCGGACAGAAGTGTGCAACTCAGTGCCGCCATTGGCGGACTCTTCAGGAACACGCAAAAATGATGACTGATTTTTTATTGATTGCAGGGGTGGTAATCGTCGCAGCATTTTTTTGGCAATTGCGACAAATGGCTGAAATCTGCCGTCAGTTTGCCGAGCGCGAGAGCCAACGCCAGCGGGTGCAATTACTGTCGGTGGCCATGAGTGCCGCCCGCCCAGCTTTCAGCAGCAGTGGCTTGGGCTGGAAGGCCAGTTTTCAGTTCGAGTTCAGTACGGATGGCATCAACCAGTTTAAAGGGCACATCCACATGCTCGGAAAACGCATACAGAAAATTGAATGGCCGATTTTCCCTGAGCCGGAATGGAGCCAAGCGCCAACCAGCCGGGGAAGCATGGGAGGGGGCTGCGGTGGCAGCTGCCGTTCCGGTGGATGCCGATAACAATCCATCCGCCACATTGCGAAAAGGGATGGGCTTAATCCCAAAAGAATAGGCGCGACTCATAGAGCCGCGCCTTTCTGTCACATTGCTAAGCCATCCTGCTATACAATCTGCTCCCTGCACCATCCTTGCGAACGAAATGCGTCCCTGACTCCATTACCTTCCTGGCAATTCCCTGTATCAAATACGCTTCCCTTGCCACCGACAACTCCGTGTATCGGTCTTGACTCTATCCTTGAGCGTGTCCTTTATGTCCTGGGCATCCTGCCGCAACATCCTGTTGTTCATCCTGGGCATGGTTACATCCTGAACCATGTTCAACGTCCGTATTAACCAGCTTCCTGCCAGCTTACATTCCTTGTATCATCCCTAGAAAAAGCATCCTTTCTGTTGCTTCCCTTGCGTGATTGTCATCCTGACAATCTCCTTCAAGCGCCATTCCGTGGACGCTTTAAATATTACCCTAAAGGGGTATAAAAGCAGTATGTCGGCACAGGGCTTTTATAATGGCGGCAATCACTCCAAACACAAAAATGATTCAACATATTGATGTATATTGATTTTTATTATAACTGGCGACATGTCATCCACATTGTTTCCGAAAAGTCTCACAGCTTTGTAGGATATGTCTTACACGGTGACTGGCATTTAAGGAAAGCCATATGTCATAAACACCATAACGCTGACAACAGCGTTCTTTGCAAAATGTATCTTTAGCGAACACACCGACCATTTTGCCAGCAACTTTTGTGGGCAAATCTGCTGATATACTGATAGTTGGGCGCACAGGCAAAGTGAGAGACATAATGACCAATCCACATCAGATGACGGCGTTATTCCAACAATTGGGGCTGGAAAGTGATGAGACGGCAATCCGGGATTTTTTTGAGCGGCATTATTTGCCCCAGGATGTCATGCTGGCGGATGCCCCGTTTTGGACACCCGCTCAACGTGCATTTTTAAAGGAATCTCTGGCTTGCGACGATCAATGGGCGACCATTATTGATCATATGGATGCATCTTTACGGCGCTAAACCATGGTCTTCAAGAAAGGGGGATTTATAACTGGGCATAGGCTTTTTCGCCCCAGCCAATCAGCTGCTGCTGTTTAAAAACCAGCGGCGTGCATTCATCTTTTGTGGTTTTACCATCACTGTGCAGATGCCGGGTGCGATAATACAACACCTGCACCGCTTGCCCCTGGGACATAAATGCCTCGTTGATATCTGCCTAGCCCATGAGTTCTTGCACCTGTTGCTGTGTCATTCCCAGCTGTAAGCGGGAGATGTGCTGTTGATTATTTTTTTGCAATTGCTTCCAGTCATGGCCGTCATACTGATCTTTATCCGCCCCCACATTGACCACACAGGCGCTAAGCCCTAAGCTGGCAGCCCCCAGCAGGAGTAATTGTGCTTTATTCATGTTATCTCCTTGGTATCTTTTAATATTTCAACCTGAACCGGCAAAGCTAAAGCAAATCACAGGCCAATCTTTATATTGTTATTTATCAATGAATTAGATTAAACCTTTTGGCATAATTTGCATTTTTGACCTATCAGTGAGGTTTTTAACCAAGATGTCACCGGAATTAGCCCCCATTATTGCAGCGGCCATTGCCATTAACCGCAAAGGACACACGCCCACCCTTGCCCTGGTAAAAACCAGAATGGGCGGAAAAATCCCCATGCCACTTCTGGTGGCAGGCTTGCAGTATTTCAAAAACATGTCCAAAGAGGAGCTTGCGGCATTTAACGCGCCGAGCCTCACCGCGCCATCACCAGCCACAGCAACCGATGAGGCGGGACATCCGGATTTACTTGCCCGGTTAACCCAAATGCAACAGCAGGTTGACGCATTAGCGCAATATTGCCAGCAGCTAGAGCAACGCATCCTGCAACTCGAAAATGCAGCGCCGGAGCATGCCTGATGTTTGTCTGTGAGTTAAGGTTTGACTGTTTTGCCAATACCACCATTAGCTTGGCGGAAAGCGCCATCAACAACCTGCTGGAAGCCTGGCGGGCCAATGGCCAGATACTGGGCCGGGAGTTTCCTGTCGCCTTGCATGACGGTTCATTCAGGGTGCGGCTGCTGCTACCGGAAGAATCCAGCCTGGCCAATCGCTGCAACAGTCCTTGGGCCAAACAGGCATTGCGCCAGTTGTCGCAGGCAAAACTGCTGACACCACGGGAGAAACTGCTGGGGCAGGACATTAATTCCGAAATCAGCTGTACTGAACCGCCGTCCTGGCAGCTGTTGTACACCAGCTATGTGCATATGTGCTCACCGCTACGCAGTGGCGATAACCTGTTGCCCATCCCTCTTTACCAAGTGCCGGCAACCTTCAATGGCGATCACAAGCAACTTATCCGCTGGCAAACCGAATGGCAGGCCTGTGATGAGCTACAGATGGCCTCGGCCACGGCAGCGGAGTTTGCCGCGCTCCATGAGTTGAGCGATATTGACAGTGATCTTTTCCGGCGGGGCTGGGATTTGCGCGGGCGGATTGAATATTTGACGAAAATTCCCACCTACTATTACCTGTACCGCGTGGGCGGCGCCAATCGTCAACAGGAGCTGCAACGCCCGTGTCCGCGATGCGGTAATCCCCATTGGCACCAGGCACAACCGTTGCTGGATTTGTTCCATTTTAAATGCGACCACTGCCGAATTGTGTCCAACCTGTCCTGGGATTTTCAGTAGTAACTGATTAACGCTGTGGGAAAAGATTGCGCCACATGCGTTGCAAGCTGGTAAAAATGCCGGGATGATCCGGTCCGCCATGGTCATCAACAAGCTGCTGATGGCGAACAGCCTCTGACACCCGCGGTGACAACTGCCCCAAAAAGTCGGCCAGATTATCGGCCAGGCGTTCACATGGCACGTCACCGGGGCGTTCACGCCACACGGAGCCATCATGATTATCCACTGTCAGCATCTCATCCTGCCCGTCCAACACCCCAATGAACCAGGTAGGTGCCTGCTTCAGCTTTTGTTTCATCATCAAGTGGCCGATGATGTTTTGCTGCAAACGGGCAAAATCCGCTTCATTCCACACTTGCAGTAATTCACCGCAGCCAAAAGGGGCATCAAACAAAACGGGCCCCGCAAAAAAACGCCCGTAAAACGGCTCAATATCCGGGTGCAGGGATAATGACAGAGCCGCCTCCACATTGGCAAAAGAGGCGATCTCTGGCCGCATAACGGATTGCCATTGCACCGGATCATCAACTTCATTGGCGAGCATACAAACCGATGTTTCCCCGTCAGCATAATGCCGTGGAAACTCGCCCAAAGCTGATTGATAACACCGCTGGTAACGGTCAAGTAATTGTTCAAGCGCAACTGCACAAGACACTGATGGCTCCGCTGAATTCAGGTATAATGAACCCATATTCTTGCACGAAACCAGCAGCGATGACATCAAACCAGACACCTTATGATAATGCCGAGGCGTTATCAGAACTGACATTGGGGAAAAACACCCGTTATCAGGCCCAGTATGCACCACAACTGCTGCAGGCCGTTCCGCGCCAGCTGAACCGCGATGCCATTGCATTAAGTGATCCCATGCCTTTTCATGGGGCGGATATCTGGACGGCATACGAGCTATCCTGGCTCAATGCCAAAGGCAAACCCATGGTGGCCATGGCGGAGTTTCGTCTGGATGCTGCCAGCAAGCACCTGGTGGAATCCAAATCCTTCAAACTGTATCTCAACAGCTTCAACCAAACCAAAGTGGACTCCATCAGTGCCCTGCAACAGATGCTGCAGCAGGATGTGTCCCGCTGCGCCGAAGGTGACGTCACGGTGAATGTCATTGAGCCCAAGCAATTTGCCAGTCAGCGCATTGTGGAGCTGCCGGGGATTTGCATGGATGATTTGGACATTGAAGTGATGGACTATGCATTTAATGCCGACTGGCTGCACCACAGCACGGATGATAAACAACTGGTGGCCGAAACCCTGAATTCCAACCTGCTCAAGTCCAACTGCCTTATCACCTCACAGCCTGACTGGGGCAGTGTGATGATCCGCTATCAGGGGCCGAAGATAGACAGGGAAAAACTGCTGCGTTATCTCATTTCCTTCCGCCAGCACAATGAGTTTCACGAGCAATGTGTGGAGCGGATATTTACCGATCTCAAGCGGTATTGCCATTGCAGCAAACTCACCGTGTATGCCCGTTATACTCGCCGCGGCGGACTGGACATCAATCCGTTTCGCAGCGATTTTGAACACCTGCCAGAGAACAACCGTCTGGCACGGCAGTAGGCGATGCTGGATTATCTTCAGGGCAATACCGTCATTGTCCTGACGGTGGTGTTGCTATGGGAATGAGCTGGATGTCATCTGCAGTAAACCCCATCCTATGCCCCGCACCATGGCCCAGCCCCAGGGTCAACCCAAGATACCCATCAGCAAAGGGCCGATATGCATGGTACCAAGCCACGTTTTTTGCCATCCCCGTCCCCAAGACCGTTTGCCAGGCCGTTGTTATGGGCACACCTGTTTGCGGCAGTTGAAAACCAAACCCCTGCAGTGATTGGGCCAAACCGCGCCCGGTAGCCTTGACATAAGACTCTTTAAGCACCCAGAGCGGGTAAAAAACACGGGGGAAATCGGCTTCGGCTAACCCGCCTAACTGGGCATTCTCGGCCTCACTAAAATAATGTTGTGCAATGCCGCTGAGATTTCGCCTGGCCTTGGGTTGCTCCACATCCACCCCAAGGAACACATTGGCATCAGCATCATCGGCAATCGCCAGTACCAGCCAATCGCGGCTGTGACTGAGATTAAACTGCAAACGGTATTGCCGTTGCTGATGAGACAGCAGCGCAGGCTTTCCATATTCCCCCCGTTGAAACCCCCAGGCATCAGGTGCCACCTGTGCGTGATGCGACAAGCATGAGCGCAAGATTTGACGACTGACATGACGCCGTGATGCCAGCGCCGCGCGGCGGTGTTCCTGCCCGCCCGCTACAGAGGCAAAGCGGTAATGGTAAAGATAAATATTCATGGTGATAATTAAGGCAGCAAACACCGACAACAACTGGCTGTATTTAACGACAAGAACGCCATCACTGCCAGCATAAACCACAAGAATGAATGGTATTTGACTATAATTAATCACTCACAGGCGGCATGCATTGGCTGGCTTAGCCATTGTGTATTCATGCAGCCAATGCAAGCGTCATGTGGCATGTTTGCCCCATCCAAACGGCTGACAGACACCACACAGGATTTGGTACTTACCCCCCATAAAAGGTGTAAACCATGAAACCGAATAAACGTTTATCCATCGCATTGCTCACCACGGCCACAGCCTTGCTGCTGTCTGCCTGTGGTGGCAGTGACAATGACACGCCCCCTGAAAAAGAGCTGGCAAAGGTATCATTCGCCGTATCGGATGCTCCGGTTGACAGTGCTCAACAGGTTGTCATCGCCTTTGACCAAATTGAACTGGTAAAGCACGGCCAAGAAAATATTGTACTGGATGTGACAGGTGAAAACGGCGCCACTTACCGGCAACTGGACTTAATGCAATATCAAGGCACCGACAGTGCCATGCTGATTTCGGATCAGACCCTTCCTCTTGGCACCTACGACAATCTGATCTTGCATATTCTGGATGAATCCAGCGGCTCCGACCTCAGCTATGTGGTGAATGAGCGTGGGCAAATTCCGCTAAAACAACCCAGCCAAAAATTGCAACTGGGGAGCTTTACCGTTGATCAGAATGGCGTTCAACGTTTTACCATTGAATTTAATCTGCGCCAATCACTGGTGGAAAACCGCAATGGTAACCGCTTTAACCTGAAACCCCACGGCGTGAAAATTCTCCGTCATGGCAACCTGGCCGCCTTGTCTGGCAAGGTGGACATCAACCTGTTTAGTGCCGGGCAATGCCAAGCGGACAGCGGCAATTTCATGTATCTCTACTCAGGTCATGATCTGGATAGCGGCAAACTGGCCGATAACTATGATGCCTTGGTGAATACCGCCACATTGCCAGAAGCCATTATCGCCCCTTACGCCTCGACCGATGTGCATTGGAGTGATGGAAATTACGGCAGCTACAGCTTTGGCTACCTACCGGAGGGCGACTATACCGTTGCATTTACCTGCAGCGGTGAAAATGATGATCCGGAGCAATATCAAGCGTTCACCATCCCCAATCCGGCGATGCAGCTTCATGAAATCAGCATTGTTGCCGATCAGAATGTGCAGCAGGATTTTACTGACGACACCGCAGCCAATACCCCGTAATGCATGCATCATGATGACATCACCGCAGGGTAATGCCTGCGGTTATATCGCTGCCAGTGCAGCAAAATCTTTTACATCGTGATGGCAAAATAGCAATATCTCCATAGCCTATCATCTTAATCAGGAACCTATAGATGGATCATCGTATCTATGATGTTGAAGCCACGGATATTCATGGCAACAAAGTGCATCTCTCCCGTTACCGGGGCAAAACACTATTGATTGTGAATACCGCCAGCAAATGCGGCTTTACGCCGCAATACCAAGGGCTTGAAAAACTGTATCAGGAGTTTGCCCCCAAAGGGCTGGTGGTATTGGGATTTCCCTGTAATCAATTTGGCGCGCAAGAACCGGGAGACAATCAAGAAATTGAACAATTTTGCCAGCTCAATTACGGGGTCAGTTTCCCCATGTTCGCCAAAATAGAAGTGAATGGCCCCAATACCCATCCCCTGTACCAACACCTGAAATCCCAGGCCCCTGGCCTCTTGGGGTCAAAAAACATTAAATGGAATTTCACCAAATTTTTAGTCAATCAGCAGGGTAACGTGTTGAAACGCTATGCACCCACCTGCAAACCTAGCACCATTAAAAATCAACTTGTTGAATTATTTAACAAAAAATAAAGCTGTGCTTTTTTTCACCACAACAGGAACCTTTTAGACGGCAACCACTCAAAATCAGTGTGTGAAGGTTTTTATCATTGTTCTCCCTAGCCGGGCTTCTAGCGCAGCCCAATTGGTCCAGATTGGATCAAATAGGTGGTCAGGTACGACCGCCTTTTTTTATGCCTTTTTGTCCCGTTGCCAGAACCCAAGTCCGCCGCAATGGTTGCTATAAATAGAAATCTGGAATGGTATTGACGCTGGCCGCGCCTGTCGATGATGACTCCCTACCCTTGTAAATTCCTTTTCAAGCAATCTTATCGGATTGCTTTTTTCATGGCGGCCAACGTCTCTGAAAAATTTTTTCGCTGACACCGGAACTTTATCGCCAAGCGCTTATCTTATGTAATAAGACTTAGTCTTGTGTTTCATCATCTCCCTTGGGCAAGCATTGTTCTAGCGCATAGTGTTTGTCAGTTCTCAGAATTATTTTTCGGCAACCAATTAGGTTGCCGTTTTTTTATCCCGCAAAAAACGCAAAATAATGCTTTAAAACAAGCCAATAGCTATGCCATGGCATTAATTGCTACTTTACTAAAAAATTTTATAACTAAAAATGAACTAATCATCCCATGCTGAGTCTGATGTTATGAAACAAGTTTTCATTGTTCATCATTATCTCCCTTATTTAAGGATTGAAGTTCTAGCGCGCTTTTATCCTTAAGCTAAATCCCTCTGGCAACCTTTGGTTGCCATTTTTTTTGCCCCAGCATTTTCCCATCGCGTAACACCCGATATTGCCGCCGCTCCTCTCGCATCAAAAATTGCCTAAATTTTCAATTTGGGGGAACTGTTTGGTCGGCATCCGGTCAGACATATTGATAGGTTTTGATTTTTCATCATGTCCTCCCTTTTGAAATAGCGCGATTGTTCAGAATGTGTGTCTGAAAACATTAAGCGACCCGGTGGGTCGCTCTTTTTTTAGGCGGAAGGCACTGATGGGGAAGAAGGGATGGCAGCATTCTGTAACCATACCAATGATGTTGCCAGTCGATGCAGCAAGGCTTGAGCCGCTGAAGGTAACTTCTCCAAATCTATGGCCAGCAACATGTTTTTCACCTCAAGCCCCAATTCCGTATTGCCCTCTATACATAACCGACGCTGAAAAAACAGGGTGTCTGGATCTTCCATGGCTGCCGCGACCAGTAACAGATCATGACTGTTGGCACTCAGAGTGACATCAGGGGTGCTCAGCGGTCGTACCATAAAGCGGTTTGTAAATGTCACTTCAAAGGATAGTTGCAGATCCGGCACAGCAATCGCTACCCATTTATCTGTGAGAAAGCCTAATTCATCCTCGGCAATTTGCTCTGAAAACAGCTGTTGCAACAGTTGCTCAAGTATTTTTGATTTCACCGCGAACGGGATAATCACCCAGGGTTTTGCGGCCACTTTTGGGGTGATTACCAATATGTTTTTAGCCATGTGAGACAACAGGTTATGCTGCATTTCCTTCCCTCCATAAAAAGACCGGCAACCGGGCATTTTATCCATAATTGATAATCTCAAACCTGTCTTACATCAATTCTTCAGGTTCCGAACGCCGATACACTTATGTTTTTGTATTAAAAGGGAACATGCCGAGATATGGAACTTCTTTGCCCTGCTGGGAATCTGGTGGCATTGAAAGCCGCCTTAAATGCAGGCGCTGATGCGGTGTACTTAGGATTAAAGGGTGATACCAATGCCCGCGCTTTTGCCGGACTCAATTTCACCCCGCAAAAACTGCAACAGGCCATCACCTTGGTCAAGGGATGCCAGCGCAAACTGTACATGACCATCAATACCTTTCCACAGCCCGGCCAGGAACAGCGCTGGTATCATGCCATCGATCTTGCCGCACAAAGTGGTGTTAACGGGCTGATCATGGCCGATATCTCGTTACTGGATTACGCCCACCAACACTATCCGGAACTGCCGTTACACCTTTCGGTGCAGGCCAGTGCGACCAATCTGGCCGCGCTGGGTTTTTATCACACCCAGTTTAATATCCGGCGGGCAGTATTGCCTCGGGTGTTATCGCTCAAGCAGATTAAAGATCTGGCCAAACACAGCCCTGTGGATTTGGAAGTGTTTGCCTTTGGCAGTTTATGCATCATGGCCGAAGGACGCTGTCAATTATCCTCGTATGTGACGGGAGAATCGCCAAATGCAGGTGGCTCCTGCTCGCCGGCGCGTCATGTCCGTTGGCAAGAGCAAGGCCCGCACCGCCTGACCCGCCTTAACAATGTGTTGATTGACCGCGCCGCGCTTCAGGAGCAAATGGGCTATCCCGTCGTATGCAAGGGACGTTACTTGAGTGACAACTCAAATACTCCCCAATTTTTACTGGAATCCCCCACCAGCCTCAGCACGTTGTCACTTATTCCGGAACTGGCAGCCGCAGGCGTGGCATCACTCAAGATTGAGGGGCGGCAACGTAGCCCGGCTTATGTGGCTCAGGTTACCCGGGTGTGGCGCGATGCCATCGATCAATACCTGGCTGACCCGGCGCGTTTTCAGATCCAACAGCAATGGCAACAGGCCCTCAATAAAGTCTCGGAAGGACAAACCACCACCCTTGGTGCTTATGAGCGTAAATGGCAATAGGACGATGTAATGAAGATTTCTTTGGGACCCTTGCTCTATTGCTGGTCCAAACCCGATGTTTATGCCTTTTATGAGCAGGTAGCCGCCAGCAACATTCCGCTGGTTTACCTTGGGGAAAGCGTTTGCAGTCGCAGAAGGCAGGTAAAGTGGGCGGATTATCTGGCCTTGGCCAGAATGCTTAAAACCTCAGGGAAACAGGTAATTATCTCCACCTTGGGACTGCTGGAAAACGCCTCGGAACTTGGCGAGTTACAGCGGCAATTGGAAAATGGCGAATTTGTCATCGAAGCCAATGACATGGCCGCCGTGGCCATGGCCCATGAGCGACAACTCCCCTTTGTCTGTGGCCCGAGTATCAATAACTACAATCGCGCCACGTTGGATAAAATGGCTCAATGGGGGATGCAACGCTTCGTCATGCCGGTGGACTTGTCCAGAGATTGGCTACAGGCAGTATTAACGCCAATGCCGGCCTATGAAGCGGAAGTCATAGGGTATGGTCATCTGCCGCTGGCCTATTCTGCCCGCTGTTTCACCGCCAGACTGCAAGGGCTGGCCAAAGACGGCTGCAACACCGTGTGTCGCCAGCATCCAACAGGAATATTGACCCAAACCCAAGAGCACCAACCATTGCTGCGATTAAACGGCATTCAGACACAATCAGCCGCTTGCTACGATTTACGCCCCCAATTAACCGATATGACGGCCATGGGGGTTGCGTACTTCAGAGTCTCGGCATTTTCCAATGATTGCATTGCCACCGCCTCAGCGCTAACCACGGCCACCTTGGTTGATCAGGCACCCAGTACAAACGCATGCAACGGTTATTGGTTTGGGAAACCCGGCATGCAATGGCTGTGAAAAATCAATGCTGGCGCTTTAATGCCCTGAAGTTTTCCCACAACAAAGCTGCCAGCCACAGCATGAAACCGCCAAGACTCAGCCACTGCAGCAACGCCGGCCACCATAAAGCCGGCCTTAAACTCTCCAGCACCATTTCATGATAAAACGGACGGTTGCCCTCAGTCACATCCAGCTCAAACGCAGGCAAGAAAAGAAACAGTCCAAAACTGAGACAGCACACTAACGCCGGCAAAATGCCCAAACGCAATCCCGAGCTTGGCTGCGCCACCATTTGATCCACCAGATACAGCAATGCGCTAACGCTGCCCATGATGAAGAACCATTTCAGCATGAATACATGCAAGTGGTAAACATTCAAGGGGAAAAGCCCAATGCCTGCCAATGCCAGGCAAGTGATGGCCAGCCCAAGAAAACTGAGAGTACCGGTAATGGTGGAGGCTAACTGCAATGAATAAAGGCTAAACAAGACCAAACACAAACTACCGAAAAACAAGCCGCCGTTGAGTGTTACCGCCAGAGGCGAATGTCCGTAATTTCCCAGCTCGCTCATGGTGTGGTTATTAAAACAAAAACTCCCTTCCCCCAGCGTATCGTATCCGACAATGGAAATCCCCAGGCCGAGCACCAATCCCAGCAGTCCCATACACCCAAACCCCAGTGCCAGCTTGATCAGACGCTGTTCATTTTCCATCGCCAGCTCGCCCCCAGTATGCAAGTAAAGCACCCTCATGCCACGGTACTTCACGCTTTTCTAATGTCAGCCATAGATAGTTATCAAAGGTACATTGTTATAAGCTGATATGCCACTTGGCAAGCAAACTATTATCGGTATGATTTATACAAATGCGCACTCATGCTCATTTATGACAAAATTTTTTGAAAAATCTTTTTAATTACAAATAGCTGTTTCAATAACGCCAAACAATCACGCCACAACATCCCCTCTGGATTTTTAAGCGATTGCTAACGAATACTTACGCATGCAAGCCTGCATAAAGCCATTGTAAAAACAGCCAACACTCACCTTGCCAAAAATGTTGGTAATTGCGAATTTACAAGGGCGAGGCGAGAGGGTAACCTTACGCCATAGACAACCATTCAGTTTGCATAATATTGCATGGCCATCCAGCCAGAGATAAAGAATAACCACAGGCATTAACGTGACGAAATCCCAACCCCATACATTAAAAACCATCTTGACCTTCATAATTCCCTCACTGCTGGGGGTTTTGCTGTTCATGACACCGGTAAATTTCCAAGGATCAATTACCATTCCGGTAGCCATTTTGGCCAAAGGATTACAAAGTTTGCTGGGTGACGGATTAACCGGCATCATTCTCATCATTGCGGTGTTTATGGCGTTAGCCACACTTGCAACCAAGATTTTCAGACCCAAGTTCATCCGAACCAATGGGTTTCTTAATGCCTTGCTGAATATCAACCCCTTTTGGTTGACCATTCGGCTTATCGGTACCCTTTTCCTCATTCTGACCTTTAGCGACATTGGCCCTGAAGCCATACGTTCGGCCAATACGGGCGGACTGGTCATGAACGATTTGTTACCGGTACTTTTTTGCGTGTTCTTTTTTGCCGGCTTGCTCTTGCCGTTGCTGCTTAATTTCGGGCTGCTGGAGTTGTTCGGCACACTGCTGACCACCGTTATGCGGCCGGTATTCAATTTGCCTGGGCGTGGCGCCATTGACTGCATGGCCTCCTGGTTGGGAGATGGCAGCGTGGGCATCCTGCTTACCAGCAAACAGTACGAAGATAACCGCTATACCCAGCGAGAAGCCGCCATTATCGGCACCACGTTTTCGGCGGTGTCCATCACCTTTAGCTTGGTGGTGATCACCCAGGTGGGGTTAGAGGCCATGTTTTTGCCCTTTTATCTCACGGTTTGTGTCGCCGGGATCGTGGCGGCCATCATTGTGCCCAGGTTGCCACCGTTGTCATTAAAAAAAGACATTTACCTCAATGGCAATCCCCGCAAAAAAGATGATGAAACCGTCCCGGCAGGACATCATGCCCTTTCCTGGGGATTTCAGCTGGCGTTACATAAAGCGGCACATACCGGTGGCGTGAAGAAAGTTGTGGGGGAAGGGCTTAAAAATGTCGTTGACATGATTTTCGGGATTATTCCCGTGGTCATGGCCATCGGGACCATAGCCCTGATGATTGCCGAGTACACCCCGGTGTTTGATTATCTTGGCATGCCATTTATCCCCTTGCTCGAGTGGTTGCACATACCGGAAGCTACCGAAGCCTCCAAAACCATTGTGGTGGGATTTGCCGATATGTTCATTCCATCCATTCTGGCTAGCAACGGTATTGAAGCCGACATTACCCGCTTTATCATCGCGTCGTTATCTGTCACCCAGCTGATTTACATGAGCGAAGTTGGGGCGCTATTGATTGGCAGCAAAATCCCCGTCAACGCCTGGGAATTATTTGTCATCTTCTTGTTGCGTACCTTAATCACC
Organism: Shewanella mytili; assembly: GCF_046765975.1. NCBI lineage: Bacteria > Pseudomonadati > Pseudomonadota > Gammaproteobacteria > Alteromonadales > Shewanellaceae > Shewanella > Shewanella mytili. Next base: position 160,007 of record NZ_JBKOUD010000004.1, read on the forward strand.
TTGCCGGTTATCGCTGGCATGGCCCATCTGTTCTTCTAAGCATCCCCCAAAGAGAGCCTTCATAAAGGCTCTCTTTGCATGATATTGTCACAAGACTGCCATCCCGCCTTCATCTAGCCGTCAATATTGTGACTTATTGTCTGACTGAATCTGCCTAAAGTGTTTTCGCCCGGAAAACCTTGCGTCTCAGTTCAGGACATTACTATGATTTTTACCGTCGACAAAGTCATCGAGGATAACCTACCGCGACTCAATAATGCACCTTGGCTTGCCAAACCAACCAAAGCCATGTTGCGCTATCTGCTAAATGAACGTCAATGCAATGAAATTGCCTCACAATTCAGCCATTTAAAAGGCGTTGATTTTGTCGAACAGGTATTACAGACATTCAATATCAGCTACACCGTACCCGACGTACAACTGGAAAATGTCCCCCCCCAGGGGCGGGTGGTCATTTTTGCCAATCACCCCATCGGCTCGCTGGATGCGCTGGTACTCATTAAACTCTTAAGTGAAATCCGGGCGGATTTGAAGGTGGTGGCCAATGAACTGCTGATGGCCTTGGAGCCATTGCATAATCTGTTATTGCCCGTGCGTAACATGACCGGCGGGACACCACGACACTATCTGGAAAATATTCACGAGCATCTGCGCGATGAAGGCGCCGTACTGATTTTCCCTTCCGGAGAAGTCTCCCGTTTACGACCAAATGGCGTACGGGATACCCGCTGGCACAGCGGATTTTTACGAATGGCCATTAGCTGCGATGCCCCGTTGCTACCAATGTTTGTTGATGCCCGTAACTCCCCCACCTTTTATGGGGCATCCATGTTATACAAACCACTGGCTACCCTGCTGTTGGTTAAAGAGATGTTTAAGCAGGCCAATAATAATCTGCCGGTTCAAATTGGCGAGCTCATTCCGGCAGAAGCGGTAAACAGCAATGATTTTCCGCTGAAAACCAAAGTCAACCTGTTGAAAAACCATCTGTACCGCATCGGTAAAAACCGTCCAGGGCTATTTAGAACCCAAAGGGCCATTGCCCACCCGGAAAACAGGCTGGCATTGCATAAAGCGCTGGCAGAGTGCGAGCTTTTGGGGAACACCCAGGACAATAAACAAATCTTCCTCTATCGCCACCAAGGCAGCAATCCCATCATGCGCGAAATTGGCCGCTTGCGGGAAATTGCGTTTCGGGCCGTGGGCGAAGGCACCGGTGAACGCCGGGATACGGATCAGTATGATCCCCATTATTTGCACCTGGTGCTATGGGATCAGGCCGAGATGGAAATCGTAGGGGCCTATCGCTTTGCCAGCGCTCAGGCGCTCCATGCCGCCGGGCAGCCCATTTATAGTGAATCCCTCTTTAAATATCACGCCGACTTTGACCAATATTGTCAGCATGGGCTGGAGCTTGGCCGCAGTTTTGTGCAGCCCAAATATTGGGGCAAACGCAGTCTGGATTATCTGTGGTATGGCATCGGTGCCTATCTGGCCAAAAATCCCCAGTATCGATATCTGTTTGGCCCTGTCACCATCAGCAACCAACTGCCGGCTCCCGCCAAAGAGATGTTAGTGCATTTTTATCTGTCCCAATTCCCGGCGCAGCCCCTGGCTGAATCATTTCACCCTTATGTGCTGCCAACAGCCAAACAACGGGAGCTGGATCAAAGCTATCAGGGGATGGAATATGAACAGGCCTTCAAGCAGCTTAAACAGACCCTGGCAAGTATCGGTGCTGCGGTTCCCACACTTTACAAACAGTATGGCGAACTTTGCCAACCTCAAGGGGTGCAGTTTTTAGCCTTTGGCATTGATGCCGATTTTGCCGATTGCATTGATGGACTGGTCTTGGTCGACTTGGAAAAGCTCAAAGATAAAAAGCGCCAACGCTATATTGATTGCCACCACACTCATCATTGATAAAACAGCAAGGGCGTGGATAAACCACGCCCTTTTCATACCCGAAAATAAAGATTATCTGAGGGTTTGCTCATCCAGCTTTTGGGCTTGAGGTGAATGAAACTGCGTGGATAATGCCACACACTCTTTCACTTCTTTTACATAGTAGGTTTTACCTTTGTTATCGGTGCGTTTTGATGCCACCAATGCCGCCTGTCTGGCTTTGAAATCCTGCTCTTTCCATCGATAGAACCCTATCTCCTGCCCCATGGTGGTAAGCAGATGGCATTTATAGCTCACTTTGGCAGCCAGTACCGGAGCACTGCCCACACTCAACAATATCGCCATGACGAGAAATTTTTTCATTTCCAGCACTCCGCAGAAGGCCCCTTCGCTCCAGTGTCTGTCAGGGTAATGGTTTTACATTGGCTATCCCGGGTTGCCTGCGCACCTTGGGGCGTCGCCGTGATGGTAAAACTGCCGGTACCCACAGAATCCACACTGTATAACTTGTTATCCGTAAGATAAGGATCTGCCGTTAGCCCCAACTTTTTCATATCTTCTGCATAGGTGCGATTGTCCAGGTAGTACTGCTCCTGCAAATTGGCCACTTTTAACAACGCTGCATGGGCTTCGGCACGGTTGCTACGGGTAACATAATCGATATACGATGGATATGCGATTGAAGCTAGGATGCCGATAATCACCACCACTATCATGACTTCAATCAGGGTGAATCCAACAGTTTTTTTCATTGTCTATTACTCATATATCATTACTCATTTACATGATAATAAATTTTATTGGTGGTCATTCCTGTATCTAGGGGCACTGTTCCTGAACAATTCTCCCCGGTTTCATCACATTCACCTTTACCAATAATCAATACAGCATCCGAGTTACCGGAATCATCGGGATCATCAGGATCTTTAGGGGGAGTTACATACTTGGGCGGCTGCGGAATACAATCCTCACAAATGTCCAAAAACTCTTTGCTATAACGCCCACCTTTATGCAAATCAAATGTGTATAGACGTCCAATTGAGGAGATTAAACAACTGGCTGGCGTTTCTGGTACTGACTGAGCTGGAATAAACGAAGTAAAATAAGCTTTTCCCTTAATAATCGTAGCAGGCGACAAGCTTTTTTCCCCAACCGTTTTAAAGCGATAGTACCAACCCAATTTGGCACCGAAGTCGATATTGTCACTATCAGAATCTGGCGCGGCTTGTGTTACATCATATAAATTATTCAGGCTTATTGGCGTAGGCACTGAAGCATTTCCCGCCCCGCCAAATGTCTTGCTCACCACATTACGGTCTTGTAATACAAAAAACATATCTTCGGTTGCAGCACCCAATGGTGTTGCCCTGTCACCACTGCCTACAGCCACCGCGTCATACGGCACATTCTGATATGCCATTGTGGTACTGACGTTACCATCACCATCTTTCACTGTCACACTGGTGACATTCGTTAAAATAGTCTGTGCCACAATGGGCTTATAAAAGAATCGACGGTCAGATAAAGTTAATTGTCCACCCAATGATGCAAATTTAAACCCGCTCCAACTGGCAGTATCCTTAGAGGGCATATCCATACGCCAGATATCGCCACCAAGGTCTGCAGCATATAATCTATCGGTAATGCCATCACCATTACTATCTAACGTGGCAACCGCGCCTGCAATGCCATTTTCTATTCCGGCAAGAGAGGTATTTCCCCCGACGCCAAAAGTGTATTCCAGTGTGCCGGTTTTGGCATTGACAAGATAAACATTACGGCCATCTGAATTACTCCCCGTAGCGCCATCATATCCCTGGTTATAGCCCCCGCCAAAGATGACCACGGGCTCATCGATACCGAGCACATTGGTCACAACAGGCGTGGACCAAGTTTGCCCCATATTAGTAAAGCCAGCAGTGGAACTATCAATACGCCACATCAATTGGGGGGAGTCAGGAGATGTCACATCAAATGCATAGTAAGCATCACCGCCACGACGCATACCGAAAAATATCCAGGCTTTGGTTACTACACCAGAAGTATTGCGCTCAAGATAAGCAACGGGAGAACCATCAATACCATACACACTGTGCCCATTGGCATAACTGTTGTCCCTTAGCTCCTGAACATTACGTAACAACTCATAAGGCATAAATGCCCAGCTTTCTTCAACGCTATCACCCAGATCCTTGAATGCATGCAGCATGCCGTGGTTGGTGCCAACAAACACTCTTACATTGCTTGCATCACCGCCAAAATCAATGGCAAGTGGTTGAGAATGCATAGGGTCGCCCATAATGTCGCCACGAACCCCGCTGAAATCGTCAGATGTGAATTCGCCATTCTCGTCTTTATCGACATTTTTGCCTTTAATCCATTCAAAAGCCGTTTCCAGCGCTGCGCTTTCATCTCCTGATCTCACAAACATATTCATATGTGCCAATAACGCGCTATCACCACCAGCAAAAGCAGAAGCGGAATTCTTAGATAAAGGGCTTAATTTCCCACCGGTTCCGATATTGCTATAAATTGTACGATTATCCGGCACTATGGTTCTTGCCACGCCACCCTCTTGCACATCATTGCCGTCAGGTTCAGGAGAACAATTACTCCACACGCTACAAGTATCATCTGCAATACCGCCATTACTGGCAATTGCAGCTTTGCCATTAGCGCCGACAAGTACACCGGATGCATTGACTTTTAATTTTTTCAAGTTACCCGCCCACCGTGGTCCTTGGGAGGGGCTAAACAGTGCATAATATGCCGAGTCTAATGTACGGGTAGGGTCTGCGTTACTAAACGCGACCCCAGGAGCAGAAAAGCGCTGCCCTTTTTCAGTAATACTCTCCAGCACATTACTAAAAGCTTGTTGCAAGTCAGCCACGCTATTGGCTGCATGATATTCGCCATTGCCGCGTTTAGCCGTTTCAACCAACAGCGGTTCAGCGTCAGAATCTTTATCTAATGCAAACCCAATGGTATGGGTAACCACTCGCTGAAATTTTTCTGTGTCTGGTAAAATATCATTACGATACATGTAGCTAGCCAGTGCAGGTAAATAACTATATTTATCGTGGCCACGGCTATCTTTATACCTAACTGGAGCATAATTCCCGTCGTTACTCACTCCCGAAGCGGTAGTCAATGCTGTAATTTTGGTATCTGCATGATTATCTAAACTCGGGACGCCATCCGTCACATAAATGATATAAGCAATGTCACTGCAGACACTCATGGGCGAGTCATAGTAACCGCCATTTTCAATGCTTGTATCATAGGGGGGTTGGTTCTTAATGTAATAAATTGAGTGACTAAAATAATCATCATCGCTGTGCCCAAATGTAATCGGGCCACCACTGAAATACCGGTAAGCCTCAAACAGGGTTTCACACAATGGGGTGTTGGTTTCAGCCGGCAAATGTTTAATGGTCTCAAGCAACAAATCCTTTTCAGGCGCTGTTCTATGGCGAATTCCCGCGATAATCCTCCCACCATCGCGATAGCCCTCATAAGGAAAATCCAGATTAAACACCGCCAAGCCAAAATCCACTGATGGCATGGAACTAATCACCCCGGAGATTGCACTCTTGGCAATATCTAGCCGGCTGAGGTTCTGAGAGCCATCTAACTGTCCGTTTTTGTACAAGGTATACCATCGAAGATAATTATCACTGTAAAGCGTGACTAATTCTCCTTGGTTAAACCCCATCGAGGTGGCATTATTCAGCGCATCAGCATCAGTGCCACCATATGGCCGATAGGTTTTGCCGCTTGAAACATTGTTTTGTGGATAGCCGTTGCCGTAAGTAACGCCATCAACAGTAACGCCGTTATTACCCGGGTTAGCAGCCTCTATATCCTCCCAACAATCAACTGGATTATTTCTCTCTCCACCACTGTTTTCCTTTATTGGTTGCCAAGTGCCTTTACCCGTGCCATTAAAGACATACTCCCTGATATATCCAGTAAAGCGTCCGTATTTTTCCAGCGAGGTTTTAGCCACGGCACAACCGTTGAGCAATTCATTAAAACGACGGGATTCAGAAGGGCTATCCGGCACAGGTAATGAGCTGTCATCCATGCCCGAGCCAACGGTAAAATAAATCATCCGCTCTTGATACGAATGTGAAGAACTGTAAGCCGCATAGTCTTCTGTGGGGTCATAACTTCCAGGAACACCATATTCCATGGTATCCATGGATGCAGAGTTATCAAAAATGATTAACACCTTGGCCCGGCCCTGGTTTGGGGGAGGGAGCAAGTAAAGGTCTGTATCATCCCCCCAGCCCTGGCTGGCAAATCCAATCAGCATAAAAAAGAAACTGCATAAAACCTTTTTGAGTTTCATGACCCACTCCCTTTAAGCAACTCTTGCTCAATACCTTGTGTTACCGTGATTGAGCCAAGGTCATCACGGCCATATGAAACACGATTTTGCACCTCAATACGACGACATGTCGCCATATCTGTACCCGTGGCAGGCGCGACTCTTTGGCAAGGTACATTCCGAGCAGAAGAGGCGGCACCTGCTGGCAGTATTGGCAGTGGTGTCAGTGTTTGCTTACCGCCAAAAAAACTGCGTTCTTGCAGCTGTGCCATTGTACTTAACTCAGCTGGTGTATAAGTATTCATGACCGCAGCCAAACCTCCGTCAGCAACGGCTTTGGCCTCTATTCTTTCTGAGCCGGCCCCCGCCATCCGCAGCGATTGCCCGGCATTCACCGCTAAAGCCACACCGATAACGGTCATCACAATTAGCAAAATGAGTGCAAAAAACAGCACGATACCGGATTGTTTCTTTAAACTTTTCATATCAGTTCCTAATCAATACCGGGTTTTCCAACATTACGGTTGTAGACAACACCTTGCGACGGAAATGATCGTCAAACGGACCCAAGGTTTTATCACCCAACTGATAAGTGATGTCATTGGTATAGCTACGATCTTGATCGATGGTGCGTACTAAAAGGAAAATTTTTACCGCTACAATCCGCTGAAACAATTGGTTGTCCCACATCATGTCCGTTACGTTATCTGCTGAAAGAAAACGGTCTGCGGTATCGTCACCATCATCATCATAACCGTAAAGAATGCGCATATTTTCTATGCCTTCCACTAACTGCTCTTCATTGTTCATTCCGGTTTCAGACAGGGCTTTGCGGCTTAAAACGGGGACATCATTCAACTCTTGAATGAAATACACATGATGCTGGTATTCCCACACCCTTTCATTAATCAGTGCCGGATCAGCCTCTTTTCCAAAAAACACGATTTCGCTGGAGGTGGTGGCGACCCTGAAACCCGAGGTAGCCCCCGCAGGCCCTACCAATCGTTTCAGTTGGATAACGTCAGTCCCTTTTATCGCATCGTTAACACAACTGACTGATGGCCCGCTATCACTGGCTTCATATCCCCAGATACGACGAAAATGGGCCGGTTGATTATTGGGCAGCGTGGCATTATTCAAACCACCGCCGACACAATCAACACTCACACTCCCGGTAATGCGGGTATTTGTGTCCACAACAAAATCACTTCCGGTAATATCCCCAAAAAATGCCACCTGTTCGATATCCGGAGCCATGATGGCCAATGCCAAACGACCATTTTCCTGCAATTGGTTGTACTGGCCGGTAGTGGTGACATTAGTGGCTGACATGCTGAACATGGCAAACACGCCCAAGGTCAAAAACAGGCTGATGACCAATGCCACCATCAGTTCTACCAAGGAAAACCCCGTGTTGTGTTGGGTGATTTTCATATGACGACTATCCCTACTCCACCATGGTTGTTAATACGTAAAGGCGTCGTTTATCCCCTAGTGTCGCGCCACAAGTGGAGGATTTGTCAGAGGTTCCGGCTGTTTTCTGCAGTCCCTTCCAGGCAACAGCAACAGTAACGGTATTCCCAGCCACAGCAATACACGCCATGGTGGAGTCTAATCCTCCCACATTAACACTGTCTGAGCTAACCTCTGCACCGCCGGAAAACAACCAGCGCCACTGATAAATGTCCCATGCAGCCATATCCGCAGGAGCACAAGTAACAGCGGCATCATCGCAAGAAGTAGGTGTCGACTCCCCGCTCAGTACGCCATAATCACCAACATAATCATTGATTACAGAACGATTCAGTTTCATGCGGTTTAGGATGTCATTGGCCAGATAGGCGGCCTGGGTCTGCTGGAAAGATTCAAAACTGGCACGTTTGGCCACAATATGCAGATTGAAGATACCAATGAGCCCTATCACCAGGATCACCAACGCCACCATAACCTCGATGAGCGAGAACCCTTTGCTCTTGTTTTTCATTAACGTCAAATCTCCGGCGCTCGCCAATCTCATGACATTTTTTTGTGAATTATTCTTTATTTTTCTGTCAGTTATGTGCAACAAAAACATATTAGTTAATAATAGTTAATGATATTGTGATTGGCTAGTAATAATAAACGGGTGAAGTCACAGGGGTTAGATGAAATTGAAATAACGATTCAGCAGTTCCATGCTTCTTTAGTGATTGTTCCATAAATCCATAACATACATGCCAATGTTGCCCAAAATCGCCGAGCGATTCATAACGCAGCAGTCATAAAATTCTCCTTGATATTCCACTCACACAGACGGTGCAAACAGGCGTTGTAACCCTACGCCGCTACACCGACATCCTTACTCAGTGGTACATGATTTTCCCCTACGCCGAGTAAACCTACCCGGCGTGATGTCAGCAACGATTTCATTCAATTGAAGCCTCGCAAGTTGCTGGCAGGCCAATAGCATCAGTGCTGAAGGTTAACGGCAGAGGCAGGATCTACGGTCTGAATATACTGGCGCAATTCATCAAATGTTTGGTCGTCGCTGCTGAACAACGGATCTTCAACCAACTGTTGTGCACAACTCTGTTGGATTTGCGCCCAGTCGTCATCGGTCAGTTCACGTTGCAATTTAGGGAAAATGTAGTCTTCTTCATACAGCATGTGCTGTTCTTGCAGGGTCACATAATCACGTAACTCCTGAACCAATTGCTCCTTGGCCACCACAATATCGTTAAGGATCAAATTGAGTGTGGCAGCCAACGCCGCAGATGCCGCCACCACTTTGTGGTGCTCTTCGCTCAGGCGTTTGGTCGATTCGTCCTTGGCGAATTTTTCCACATAATAGGCATACACGATATCTTCTACGGGATGATGGCTGTGCTCAGCGTACTCTTGCATGTATTCCACTACATCACGTACCAGGCAAAAGTTAACCCGTTCCCCGTCAGACAGTTTTTGATATTTTGCTTTAAGCAAATTGAGCAATACGGCGATATGCTTGTGATCATTCATTAATCTTGACAGCATAGAGGCTCTCCTTTATTGGGGGGCGCTAGCTCAATAATAGCAGCAAACAACCCAGCGAATTTTAATGGTAGCGAGTGTTGTTTATTTAATACATGACAAAGATCAAGGAAAACCCGCCACAAATTGCTTAACACCCCGGCCGAATTCACAGAATCGACAGCCATTGTATGTAACGAATGTGCGGCATTATTCGCCGCTTGGGTATTTGCAACTTACCTTAAGTAACCACTCTGAGTAGACTAGAGTAACATGACAATCGCAAGACATGAGGGCAAAATGTCACAACAAAGATGGGTAGGCGCCCATGTAAGTGCCCAAGGTGGCGTCTCCAAGGCACCACTCAATGCCGCCGCTATTGGCGCCACGGCATTTGCGCTGTTTACCAAGAATCAACGCCGGTGGCAGGCAGCACCGTTAAGTGAAACGGAAATTGCCGCCTTTAAAACAGCATTGTATGACCCATCATTTCACGCCTGCCCAAATTCTGCCTCACGACAGTTATTTGATTAATCTTGGCCATCCCGACCCGCAAATGCTCGACAAATCACGCCTGGCTTTTGTGGATGAAATGCAACGCTGCGAGCAACTGGGATTGACGTTACTGAATTTCCACCCTGGAAGCCATTTACGCGAGATAAGTGAAAGCCTCTGTTTGCGTAACATTGCCGACTCCATCAATATGGCACTGGAGCGCACTGAAAATGTCTGCGCCGTGCTGGAAAACACTGCAGGACAGGGCTCCAATCTTGGTCACCGCTTTGAACAGTTGGCTGAAATCATCCATCAAGTGGAAGACAAAAGCCGGGTAGGTGTCTGTTTGGATACCTGCCACTTGTTTGCCGCAGGTTATGATCTGCTCACCACCGAGGCCGTCAACCGGATGTTTGGCGAGTTTGATGATATTGTCGGGTTACCATACCTGAAAGGCATGCATCTTAATGATTGCAAAAGCAGTTTTGGCAGCAGGGTTGACCGGCATGACTCACTGGGATACGGCACCATCGGCAAAACAGCATTCAGCGCCATCATGGCCCACCCGTCCACGGTCAACATGCCCTTAATCCTGGAAACCATTCGCCCGGAAATCTGGCCGGAAGAGATAACTTGGCTGCAATCCCAAAGCCGTTGAGTGTCAGCCCCGCCATGGCCCCCGGTGCATGTAATGATGGCACGTTATCATCAGCTTAAGCATCCGGCATTTTGCCGGATGCTTAAGCCTTGCGCCATCAAGCCAATGGCTACCTAGGCGTGCCGGTAGATTATCCAAGCACCGACAACATATGCGCCTTGAGTGCGGCAAAATCTGCCGCCAAGGTCACGGACAGCACCTCTTTCTCTTTAACATGTTCCAATGCGGGGGGTAAGGCCAGTGACGTACCAAGCTCCCGGTCAACCACATCCTTGAACTTGGCAGGATGGGCGGTAGCCAGAAAAATGCCACGTTCATTTTCTGTCAAGCACACCGCTAATGCCCTGGCGGCGATTGCCGCATGGGGCTCAGCCTGGTAGCCCAACCCATGGAGTTCCAGCAGCGATTGATGGGTTTGTGACTCAGATATCGCCACGCCGGTCAGCTCGGTCAAAGGCCATTTCATCTCCTTGAAAATGGCTTCAACCCGTGGCCAGTTGCTGGGTTCTGCCACATCCATGGCATTGGACATGGTTGCAATGGTCTGTTTCGGCGCCCAATCGCCAAAGGCCAAGTAACGGGGCACCGTATCATTACTGTTGGTGGCAGCGATAAAGCGTTTCACCGGCAGTCCCATGGCTTTAGCCAATAACCCGGCAGTAAGATTGCCAAAGTTGCCACTGGGCACGGCAATCACCGGCGCATCCTGATGCTGCTGACGGTAACGCGCGACAGCTTCAAAATAGTAACAGATTTGAGCCAGCAACCGGCTGATATTAATTGAATTGGCAGAATTCAACCGTAAGCCATCGCGAATATCATGATCTTCAAAGGCTTGCTTCACCAATGCCTGACAGGCATCAAAATCTGACGCCACTGCCACAGTATGAATATTATTCCCCAAGGTGGTGAACATTTTCTCCTGCAATTCGCTGATTTTGCCTTTGGGGTACAGCACCATCACCCGTACATTGTCCAGCCCGTAAAAAGCGTCCGCCACAGCGGCACCGGTATCACCGGAGGTAGCCGTAAGAATGGTTAACGGTGCTTTGCCACCCAAGGTATTGAGGCATTGGGCCATGAAGCGTGCCCCGAAATCCTTAAACGCCAAGGTGGGGCCATGAAACAGTTCCAGGCTGCTGCGTTTTTCATCCACAGGCACCAAAGACAGCGGAAAGTTAAAGGCTTTTTCTACCAAGGCATCAACGGTTTCCTGCCCAAGTTCACTGGCAAGCCAAGCGCCCAATACCCGTTTGCTGCGCTCAACAAACGGCAGCGCCAATAAATCATCCACATTCTGCAAGCGAGGAATATAAGAGGGGAAAAACAGCCCTCTGTCCATTCCCAAACCCAACTTCAATGCTTCGGTAAATGACACCCGTTGTGCCGGATGTTTTAAATTATACAGTTCCATAATGTTGTTATGCCCTTGTGCTTAATCAGTAATGTGCAGGTGACAACACCCTTGCCCCTTCATTGTCCAAGCGGCAGATATGCGTAAAGCCACCGGTTTCTGTCAGGTAGTTCTGCGCCAGCCATTGCTGGGCGCGCTCGGCGGTAGGTAAATCACGACAGACAGAAAACAGTGTGGGGCCACTGCCGGAGATCCCGGTGGTTAACATTCCCAATTCAGCCAATGCTGCACGCGCCTGCAAGTAACCCGGAATGGCTGCCGCCCGGTAGGGCTCGGCCAAAACGTCCTTCAAGACGGCAAGTGCCAGCGCTTCATCCTGACGGTAACTTGCATGTACAAATGCACTCAGATTGCGCCCGAAATCAATGGTAACCGCCCGGTCATACTGTGCGGGCATCAACTCCCGCATTTTTGCGGTAGACAAGGAAATTCCCGGATAGGCAACCACCCAGTACCAGTCGGTAAACGCCGGGATGGGCTCACAAATGCGTTGGGGCAAATCCAGCATCAGTTGCATGCCGCCAAGATAACAGGGCGCAACATTGTCATAATGCACCGCACCGCTAATGCGCCCTTCAAACTCGCCCATTAATGCCAATAGCTGTTGCTGATTGCAAGGACTTCCCAAAAACGCATTCAGGGCAACCAATGCCGCCACCACGGAGCTGGCACTGGAGCCTAACCCGCTGCCCACTGGCAAATTTTTGCTCAGGGTTAATGCCACGCCCTGCTCTACAGCAAAACGCTGCAAAAAAAACGCCGCACACTGGTAAACAATGTTTTGCTCAGCATCCGCAGGTAACTTGTGAGCCCACGGGCCTACCTGCTGAAAGTGAACCCCCTGATTTGCCGCGCTGATGGTCACGGTATCGCCAAGCAAACTGCCGTCTACCGGTGCCAGCGCCGCACCCAACAAATCAAATCCCACGCCCACATTGCCCATGGAGGCTGGCGCATAAACCGTTAATGACGCTGGCTGGCTCATAAATCCACCTCGCGGGTCCAGTTAAGCGTGCGTAACAAATCGGCAAACACCCCGGCGGCGGTCACTTCGGTACCGGCACCATAGCCACGCAACACAAAGGGGATGGGCTGGTAATAACGGCTATAAAAAGCCAGCGCGTTTTCACCGTCTTTTACCCGAAACAAGGGGTCTAGCTCATCCACGGCGCGAATGCCCACCCGGCAACCGTCAGCGGTGATTTCCCCGACATAACGCAATACCTTGCCTTCTGCACTGGCGGCAGACACTTTATCTGCCATCCAGGCGTCGGCGTCAGACAACCGCGCCATAAAGCTTGCAACATCGCCCTCGCTGTCAAATGCCGGCGGCAATACGGGCTCTACATGAATATCCTGCATCTCCAGCGGCATTCCCGCTTCCCGTGCCAAAATAAGCACTTTGCGCGCCACATCCATGCCGTTGAGATCATCCCTTGGATCCGGTTCGGTAAAGCATTTTTCCCGGGCATGGGCCGTGGCTTCCGACAGTGACATGCCCTCTTCCAGCTTACCGAATATGTAAGACAAGGAACCTGATAAAATGCCTTTGAAATGCAACAGTTTATCGCCTGCAAATATCAGTTTTTTCAGGTTGTCGATAACCGGTAATCCGGCGCCAACATTGGTTTCGTACAAAAACTGCCGACGTTGTGCCAACGCGCTCTGGCGCAGTTGCCGGTAAAATGCCAAATCCCGGGTGTTGGCTTTTTTATTGGGAGTCACCACATGGAAACCGGCCGCCATTACCTGCGGGTATTGCGCGGCAATCTCATCGGAAGAGGTGCAATCCACAAACACCGGTGTCAGCAATTGCTGTTCTTTGGCCCATGCCAGTAATCTTGGCAAATCAAATGGCTCGGCACTTTGGGCCAGCAATGTCTGCCAATGGTGCAAATCTATGCCGCCTGCCTGTAATAACATGCCATTGGAGTTAGCCACACCGCAGACCCGGATGCTGATGTTTTGCTTATGCAGTACTTGCTCTTGCTGGGTAATTTGCGCCAGCAACCCCGCCCCGATATTGCCAGCCCCCACCAGGAATACATCCAGATATTGCTGCACATCAAAAAATCCCTGATGACAGGCTTTAATGGCATGAGGCGTTTTACGCTGCTCAATGACTGCTGAAATGGAGCGTTCGGATGACCCTTGGGCAATGGCCACAATATTAACGCTGGCCTGGGCCAACGCCTGGAAAAACTTGGCCGCCACCCCTTTGTGGGTGCGCATGCCATCACCAATCAGTGACACAATGGCCAGTTGATGGCGCATCACCAACGGCTCTAACAGTTCGCTTTTCAGTTCCAGCTCAAATTCCTGCTCCAGTGCCAGCCTGACCCGCTTGGCATCAGCGGTGGGCACACAAAAGCTGATCCCGTACTCACTGGAGCTTTGGGTGATCAGCGTGACCGATACACCGCTACGGGCAATGGATGCCAGAATGCGTGATGCCATGCCCACCATACCCTTCATGCCGGGGCCGGAAACATCCACCATGGTCTGGTTATCCAGATTGGAAATGGCTTTGACCTGCAGGCCGGTCTGATCAGGATGACTGGACACCAACGTACCCGGTGCCGCGGGGTTGAAACTGTTCTTGATATAACAGGGGATCTGGAACTGGGCAATGGGAGAGATAGTGCGCGGATGCAACACCTTGGCACCGAAATAAGACAGCTCCATGGCTTCTTGGTAACTGAGCTGTGACAATAGTTTGGCATCGGGCACTACCCTTGGGTCGGTATTATAAATGCCATCGACATCCGTCCAGATTTCACAACTTGAGGCATCAAGACATGCCGCCAGTACTGCAGCTGAGTAATCCGAGCCGTTACGCCCAAGGGTAACCACCTGGCCTTGTTCATCGGCGGCGGTAAATCCCGGCATGACCCATACCCGTTTTTCATCCAGCCCCAGCAGTTTGAAGCGCGGCTTGCTGACCTGAATATCCACCGTGGATTCCATTGGCGTGCCATGAGCCAAAAACAATGCGGTAGGCTCCAACAAACCGGCACTGACGCCTTTGGCTTCCAGCACTCGCACCATGAGTGCAGCCGACATTTTTTCCCCCGTCACCACCAGCTGCGCCCGAACACTGTCGGGGCATTCTCCCAGCAACATGATCCCCTGAAGCTTTTCAGACCAGTATTGGCGCTGGCCATCCAGCAGTTGGCTTAAGGCCACCTGCACCGCTTCATCATTCAACTCGGCAAATGCCGCACCGTACAGACGGCGAAATACCCCTTCAACCTGTTCAATGGCGGCCGTCACATCGCCCTTGTCCAAGGCAGTGTCAACCATTGCCAGCAGGCCATTGGTTACGGTAGCAGGTGCAGACAACACGGTTGCGACACTCTCTTCCCTGGCGGAATCTGCAATAATGGCGGCGGCCATGTCAAATCGCTGCCAATTTGCCAAAGATGTCCCACCGAACTTCATCACCTTCATTGTATTTCTCCTGTAAACCAGCCCTCTGCAAACAAAAAAGCCCGCTCTGGTGGGAGCGGGCCTGATTCTTATACTTCCTAAAAGATGCGTCAGCCCGCCCCCGCACCAGTAATGGTGGTGGTTGTAATAATGGTGGTAATCACAACATTGACGAAGATCATTTAGGCACAGTAATTAATGTTAATTGATTGTGTAAATAAGTATGTTCCACAGAATCGCTTTTTTGTCTCAAACTTGTCAAGGGTTTTATTGAACTCTTTCACAACAAATTTCTCATTAACTTAAAAGAATCTCAATAATCCAGTGAAATTACTACATAATGATTAAAAGTATCCCCAGGTAACCTGTACAAACCTGAGACAATGACCGCCAATGCAACGGATTTGCGGTGCGCATAATGTCCCTTAATCACCACTTCATGTTCAAACAATGTGCAACAGTTGGCATTTGCCAATAACAATTGTCGCCAGCCTTGCATTTCCACGTTATCATGCGCCGACACGATTAACGGGAGGCGATATGCAAATCACCCAAAACAGTGCGGTAACCATTCACTACCGCTTGACTGACGCCAAAGGTCAACTCATCGAAAACTCCTTTGACGCCGAGCCACTGATGTATCTTCACGGGATGGGAAACCTGATCCCTGGTCTTGAGAAAGCGCTGGAAGGCAAAGCCCAAGGCGAAAAGATTGACGTTACCATTGACTGCGAAGAAGCCTACGGCCCTTACCACGATGGTTTGCGTCAGGAAGTACCTTTAGAAGCCTTTGGCGATATTCAGGATATCGTTCCCGGCATGCGCTTCATTGCTGAAACTGAAATGGGACAACGCCCGGTACAAGTGACCGAAGTGCTGGAAAACTCCGTGGTAGTTGACGGCAACCATCCTCTGGCCGGTCAGTCACTGACATTTGCCGTGGAAGTGATGGAAGTACGCGAAGCCACGCCTGAAGAAATGGCACACGGCCATCTCCATGCCGGCGGTCACGAAGGTGGTTGCTGTGGCGGCCATGACCATGAAGGCGGTTGCTGTGGCGGCGAACATAAGCATGAAGACGGTTGCTGCGGTGGCGGTCATGGTCATCACCATGAAGAAGAAGGCTGCTGCGGTGGCGGCGGTCACGGCGGCTGCGGTTGCCACTAAGCATTGCCCGCATGTAACACAAGAGCTCCCTAGGGAGCTCTTGTTGTTTATGGGCTACAAAATGAGCTGTTTTATCTTATTGCGTAAAGGCTCCGGCATGTTTTTCAAATAATTGGAGCAACGCGTAATGGTGGCAATGCTGATGCCGTGTTCTGCGGCTATCTGCCGCTGGCTCAATTCACCTTGGAGCAACAACTGAAACACTTTAAGTCTCCCGGCAATGGCTTGGCGCTCATCCTCGGTCAATAACAGTTCAAATAAACAGTCCAGTTGCTGAGACTGGGCATGTTGCTGTACCAGTTGCTGCACATTATTCCAATGGGGACGCATGGCCAAAGTGTCATCACGTAGCATTACATGATGACAGTATACCTTGCACTCACCGTGAAATAAAGCCACCAAAGGCCGAGTCAACGGCCCCGGCTCGTAACGATATAGCTATTGACGGCGCAAGGCATACTCTGCTTAAAATAGCGATCTAAATCACGTTATTCCAAGGACAGAAAGATGCGTATCAAAACGTTATGCCTGGCAATACTCGGCAGTACTGCACTGGCCGCTACCGCCGCCCAGGCCAACAATTTCAAAGATGTGGATGCTGCCATCGACTACCGTCAAGCAGCCTTTGAGGTGATGGCCCATAACTTCGCGGATATTGGCGCCATGGTGAAAGGCAAAAAAGCCTTTGATAACGATTTACTGCTGATGCGGGCAAAAAATGTGGCGGCGCTGGCCATGCTCCCCCAAGAAGGCTTTATTGCCGGTGAAGACAACAAGGACTCTGACGCCTTGCCCACCATCTGGAAAAACCAGGCTGATTTTTCAGCGAAATTCACCGCCATGCAAGCCAATACCCAAACCCTGTTGCAGGCAGCCCAGTCCGGTGATGAATCCCAGATAAAACAGGCTTTTGCTGCCACAGGAAAAAGCTGTAAAGCCTGCCATGACCTGTACAAAAAAGACTGATTTGTTGCGGTAGCACCAATAATGCTCGGTGCTACCGCCAACATCTGCCCACTACCCGCTATGGGTATGGGCAAGCAAACTTAAAATCGCCCCATTAACGGCATGATTAGCCAGTAAACAATGGGGGAGGCAATCAGCAACAGTAAAATCCACCAACGTCCCATCGACACCGCTTCTGGTGCTGCCGGCACGGTGACCACGCGTTTGTTGCCGCTAATCATGCTGCCAATGAGGCCATGGCCACGCACCTCGTAAAACAGCACCGCCGCTACATGCACCGCTACCAATAACTGCAGCACATTGAAATTGCGCTTGTGCAGCCAGGTTAACAACTGTGCCGTCTCGTCACTGACCAAAGAATACCAAGGGCCTTCCGTAAAAATTTCATCCGTGGCAAACATGCCGCTCAGCAACTGAAGCAGCAACAATAGCATCAGGGCAATTACCATGTATCCCCCAACGGGGTTATGTCCGAGGTAGCCACTGCCATGCCCCTGTCGCAAATAAGCCAGCACCTTTGACGGCGTGGTGACGAAATCGCCAAACCGTGCATGCTGACTTCCCACCAGCCCCCAGGCGATTCTCAATAAAAGATTGATCATCAGCACATAAGCAAACAACTGATGCCAAACCATTTCTCCCTGCTCCGCCGACCACCACAGCAAACACACGCACACGAGCGTCAGCCAGTGAAACAGTCTTACGGGAAAATCCCATACTTTTATTTTTTGCGTCATTTTTCCATTTCCCATTATCCATAACGTTAATGGCGCCCATGCTAGCCATTCAATATTCAGCAAAGCTTAACGAAAGAAAGAAAATAGAAAATAAAGGAACGATTGGAATTTCACCAGCAGAAACAACGCGAAGACTTAAAACATGCAGTAGCCATTCATTCAAATATGGCGATTTGACCCGGTAGTTTCAAGCTTTTTCACTGACAATCTGCCAATCTTGCCCAGCGCTTCAAACTTCTGGTTCTGCAAAATTTCATTGGCAAAAAATGTTGATACCTATCACATTTAGAATGCGTGCAATTGGTAATCTGAAACCACGGGAATGAAAGAGGGTTAAACAATATGCTAAAAATCACCAGCAAAGAATTTAACGTCACCGAAGCTATCCGTAACCGCATAGAAAGTCGGCTTGAAAAGCTCGACCGTTACGATGTCCAGCTCATTAACCCCCACGTCATTATTCATACAGATGGACCTTTATTTAAAATTGAAACCTCTATCAAGCTGAACAATGGCCAGTTATTTGCCCAGGCAAAACACCAGAACCTTTACGCGGCTATCAACGCAATGGGACAGAAGCTGGAGAAACAACTGAATCGACTGACACACAAACCCGCCAAACGCACCCTGTTAACCGGGGCTGAGGCAGAAGAATATGCCACTGAATATGCGGCCTGACGTGTGTTAGCGTTCAAGCGCCCTACGGGGCGCTTTTTTTATCCATGAGCCCCCCGTTGGCTATTTTTTCGTTGACAGGTTCCAGCCTTCGCTTTAGTTTAAAACTCATGCACACAGTTAATGCTTTCTTTTTCACTTTCTTTTTTACACCTCAGCCCCGGAGGCGGTGTTAGCGTGTAAAAATCACAGTGAAAACACCAAGCCTCCCCCGCGGGAGGCTTTTTTGTCTTGAGATGCACACAGCAGGTACAGGGGTTGGAATGAAACAAGCGCCGCAACTTAACCAGATCCGAGAACAGATCACCAATGTGGACAAATCGCTGCTGGAGTTGCTGTCACAACGGCGCCAATTGAGCCTGGAAGTTGCTCGCAGCAAAGAGGTGGACATTCGTCCCATCCGGGATACCCAGCGGGAAAAGGAACTTCTCGCCCGCCTGGTCAAACTGGGCCGGGAGCAAGGGCTGGATGCCCATTATGTATTGAGCCTTTACCAAACCATCATTGAGGATTCGGTACTCAACCAACAGGCTTACCTGCAACTGCGTGCCGACGGCAGCGAGCATAAACAGCAATACATTGTGGCTTATCTGGGCGCCCGAGGCTCGTATTCCTATTTGGCCGCACATCGCTACTGTGATCGCCGCGAGCTGAAAATGCAGGATATGGGCTGCCACAGTTTTGATGAAATCATCCAAGCGGTAGAATCCGGTCATGCCGATTATGGTTTCTTACCCATTGAAAACACCTCATCGGGAGCCATTAATGAAGTTTATGACCTGTTACAGCACACGAACTTGTCAATTGTCGGCGAAACCACCATCGAGGTAGGCCATTGTTTACTGGTAAAACCCGGTACCCAAATGTCACAGATAACCACCATTTATGCCCACCCGCAGCCTATCAGTCAGTGCAGCCATTACCTCACCCAACACCCGCAATTGAAACGCCATTACTGTGCCAGTAGTGCAGAAGCCATGGAGCTGGTAAGTGAAGGCGATCAGACCATGGCCGCCATAGGCAGCGCAGAAGGCGGCAGCCTTTACCAATTGGAGCCACTGGCAAAAAATCTGGCTAATCAGAAAATCAACCAAAGCCGCTTTATTGTGGTGGCCCGCAAGGCGGTGGTGGTGCCTGAACAGCTTCCGGCCAAAACCACCCTGATTATGGCCACCGCCCAAAAACCCGGGGCGTTAGTGGATGCGCTGCTGGTGCTCAAGGCCCACAACCTCAACATGAGCAAACTGGAATCCCGCCCCATTCCCGGCACCCCATGGGAAGAGATGTTTTATCTGGATATTGATGGCAATACCGCCCACCCTAATGTGCAACATGCGCTCCATGAGCTGGAGCGACTCACCCGTTTTCTCAAGGTGCTGGGCTGCTATGCCTCTGAAAATGTCAAACCCACCCGACTGGAAAACCACCAGCTGATGATTGAACCGGACAGCTCCAAGCAAACCGTTGCCACACCCGGCAGCAAAGACATGACCACCGCCGGGGGAACCGGCACAGACGCCCGTTATTTGCGGCGGGATGATACTGACAAAACAGAGGTGATCAGCGGCGAGCTGCATGTGGGCAATGGCAGTCTCAGTGCCATGATTGCACTCAATGCCAAAGCCGTACAGCACAATCTGGCACAAGTGGCCCTCACCCTGCGCGAAGCGGGTTTTCAGGCGGTGATCCTCCATCAGGCGGAGCATTTCCCGGCAGAACAATTGGTCGCACTCAGGCAACAACTCAATCATGCAGGCCTGCAATGCGTGATTGCCATCCAGCAACAGCAAAATCCGGCCATGCTGCAACCTTATGCCGACATGTTGCTGTTAACCGGTAAACAGATGTTCAATGACAGCTTGCTGACGCAACTCGGGGCGCTCAACCTGCCGGTACTGCTTGAGCGCAACACCATGGCAAGCGAGCAGGACTGGCTGGCGGCGGCAGAAAAATTGCTCTCATGTGGCAATCAGCAATTAATGCTGATTGAAGCCGGCATTCGCAGTTTCAATCACCCGGAAGAGCTGACCCTTGATTTGGCATCAGTGATAAACCTTCAGGCCATCACCCACTTGCCCATACTGATAAACCTTGGTTTTATTGATGCCGCCTTGCATGCCCAATTGGCACAGGCCGCCAACCGACTGCAGGTTGACGGTGTCATATTCAGCGAAGGTGACATCACCCGCCAAAGCCAGCTGCTGGCACAGCTTTATCAACAGCGACGCTAAAACCGCGCTCAGATTACGGCAAGACTGCAGCAAAACGTAAAAAGTCCGGCACATGACCGGACTTTTTACGTGGACACTGATTACATGGACACTGATAAATGCTTACAGCCCATCACATGGCATGCGGCATCACATTGGCACTCCATCGGTTAAATTCAACCAGCCTTTAAAAATCCGGTAGCTGAACCAAATGACCCCAAAGGCAAAAAAGCTCAGGCTGAGCCACAACGGCCCGGTCCAGTATCCCAGCGCTATCAGTAGCAACAAACCAAAGCTGCTATGACGCTGCCAGCGCAAATGACTGCCCATGAGCGATAAAGGCGCAATATGCCGTTGACTGAAATTAATCAGCAATCCCAACACCACCGGCAGTAAAAATAACGGGAAGGCACACATAAGGCCATACAGCAGGTGCCCCAGACTGCGGTCTTCATCAAGCAGAAATTGCGACGGTGATTCGGTCATCATGTTCTCCAGCCAACATCAGTGAAGATAGGGCCAGCAACGACCCGTAATTTAACCATACTGTGTGTTATGCATTTGTGCAATGCTCAAAGCGCAAATCCCGGTCCCGTATCAAAGGGTTAATAACAACTCCACATCCGATAAAGGTGTGCTGGAGCAAGCCAGCACCATGCCTTGGGCAATCTCTTTCGCAGTGAGGGTTTGTGTACTGCTTGAGGCCACATGCCCCTTAACCACTTTGCATTTGCAAGCACCGCAAACGCCGCTGCGACATGCCGCGATGATGGGCAGCTGCATGGATTCAATGCCATCCAACAGGGTTTGCTCGGCCGCAAGCCGGGTACTGTGGGCATCGACACGCAATCCATAGTCATTGCCCATCGAGGTGCCAGTTGGTGATGGTAAGTTCCCGGTAAAGCTTTCCTGATGGTAGTTGCACATATCAAATCCCACCGTTGCAAACAGCCTGCGGGTTGCTGCCATGAAACGCTCCGGGCCACACACATACACGGTGCGATCATGAAAATCCGGCGCCAATGCCGTCAATTTTTGCACATCCAAATGCCCCGAATGCCATGTGGATAACGGGCTTTTGCTTGATGGCGCCTCATGTTGTAACAATAGCCCCAGCGAAAACCCCTTATGATGCTGCGCCATGGCGCTCAAGCCGTCATGAAAAATCATGTCCTCACGGCTGCGAGCACTGTGAATGCAGCAGATATCGGCTTCGCTGCCCTGGGTATCCGTCAGGAAGCGGCTCATGGAATAAATGGGGGTAATGCCACAACCGGCGCTGAGAAACAGGTAACGCTCAGCGGGTATGTCTATCAGATTGAAATCGCCATGGGGGCCGGATGCCTGCAAACGATGCCCCGGCTGCAGGTGGTCCAGCAGGTAATTGGAAACCTTGCCGCCAGGCACCCGCTTAATGGTAACCATCAGCGAATGGGGCCGCGATGGCGATGAGGCAATGGTATAGGCCCGGTGCAGCAGTTCACCGCCGATGTCCAGATGGAATATCAAAAACTGTCCGGGCTTAAACAGGAATGTCACAGGCTCTACGGCCCGGAAGCGAAAACTCACCACATCGGCGGTCTCCTGCCAGCGGGCACTGCACACCAGCCTGATTTTCCCCTGTTGCCAAGGAGTGGCCGCCAAATGGCTCATGGCGGTAGCTTGCACTCGTGCCGTCATTGTCATGAATTTTCCCCTATCACGCAGAGCGCGGCGAATGCCGCGCTCATGCTGTTACCTCAGGCTGCCCCAAGAATGCTTTGCAGATCTTCATCCACACTGGTCACATTGCGCAGACCGAATCTGTCTTCCAGCACTTGCAGTAAATTAGGGGTCAAGAACGCCGGCGGCGTCGGGCCGGTACGGATGTTTTTAACGCCCAATGACAATAACGTCAGCAAAATGACAATGGCTTTTTGCTCAAACCAGGACAACACCAGACTCAGCGGCAACTCGTTAACGCCGCACTCAAATACCTCAGACAATGCCAGTGCCAGTTGGATGGCAGCGTAAGCATCGTTACACTGGCCGATATCCAGCAGTCTGGGAATGCCGTTGATCTCCCCGAAATCCAGTTTGTTGAATTTATACTTGCCGCATCCCAGCGTCAGGATCAGGCTGTCTTTGGGGGTTGCCTTGGCAAAATCGGTAAAATAGCTGCGTTCAGCCTTGTCACCATCGCATCCTCCCACCAAAAAGAAATGGCGGATATTGCCGTTTTTGACATTTTCCACCACCGCTGGAGCGGCATTCATCAAGGTATTTCGGGCAAATCCAATGGTGATCCGGTGGGGAATTTCATCATAGTTAAAGCCATCCAGTGCCAGCGCCATCTCAATCACGTCACTGAAATCATCCCCATGCACATGGGTAACACCGGGCCAGCCGACAATGCTACGGGTGAAAATGCGCTTGGCATATTGGCCCACATTGGGGTCGATAATGCAGTTTGAGGTCATCACCACCGGCCCGGGGAAATTGGCAAACTCTTTTTGCTGGTTTTGCCAGGCACTGCCATAGTTCCCCACCAGGTGCGGATATTTTTTCAAGTGGGGATAAGCCAGTGCCGGCAGCATTTCACCATGGGTGTAAACATTAATCCCCTTGCCGGCACTTTGCTGCAAAATCAGCTCCAGATCCTTCATGTCATGACCAGACACCAATATGGCTTTGCCCTTTATCGGTTTGGTGTTGACCTGGGTAGGCTCCGGATGGCCAAAAGCGGCGGTTTCGCCCGTATCCAGCATGGCCATCACCTGATAATTGAGCTGACCAATCTCCATGGCGGTGCTGAACAGTTGCTCCGCATCTTCGCTGTCTGTGGCCAAAAAACCCATGATCTCATGAAACCTGGCGGCCACCTCAGGATTGGTCTGCCCCAAAACCCGGGCATGCTCCATGTAGGCTGCCGCCCCTTTCAAACCGTATAAACACAATAGCCGCAGCCCCAGAATATCTTCATGCACCTCGCCGCGATTGGGGGCTGCCTGCTTGGCCTGTGCTAACAACGCCTCTTTGGTGCTGGCAGGCTGCAAAGTGGCAGCTGGCGGCAAGGTGGCCGGCACAAGATGCTGCTCAGCACACAAATGCAGATATTGCGCCTGCAAGCGATTGCGTAATGCGCTGGCGTGATGGAGATAGTCCACAATCCGCTCGTCATCAAAATTCACATTGGTCAGGGTGGCGAAAAACGCCTTGGGCACAAAGGTGTCCGCTTCTTCATCAACCACCCCCAGCGGTCGCAACTGGGCGGCATACAGCGATACCCCTTGCAGCTGGTAAATTAACAAATCCTGAAGATCGGACGTTGAAGCCTGTTTGCCACACATGCCTTGGGCGTAACGGCAGCCGTTACCCGCAGGCGTTTTGATGGTTTGCTCACATTGAATACAAAACACGGGAGGTCTCCTTTTAATCATGCTTTTATTTTGCATGTTTAAAAGCAGTGTAATGGAAACCATAAAAAGACCAACAACATGAATGCAAAAGAGCGAGGCAGATCACTGTGCATTTTGTGGAATGGTGGCGATAAAAATCACTAACACAATGATATACAGATAAAAAAATGTCCTTAACCTGAGTTAAGGACAAGCTACGTCAAGGAAGGCTGTAACACGGGGTGATGTCAGTGGCTTTTCAAATCGTTAACCGACTGCAGCATGGCCCGGCTTTCATGCTGAAATTGCGGTGCCAGCTCGCCAAACCACTGCGCCACCTCCTGAAAACGGCGCACAAACTCCTGCCGGTCGCCGGATTCCAGCACCGTGAGAGCTTCGGCATAATTGGCCAGGTAATCGGAAATGGCTTTTAAACTATCCTTTTGGGCAAAGATGATGTCGGCGTACAGCTCAGGGCTTTGCGCAAACAAGCGCCCCACCATGGCCAGCTCCAGCCGATAAATGGGAGAACTGAACTGCAGCAGGCTTTGCATGTCGGCCTGCTCCCGGCACAGGTTCAAACCATACACAAAAGTGGAGAAATGGCGCATGGCCTGTACCAGCTGCATGGCTTTATCATGTTTGGCCGCTTTGGCTTCCACCAATCTGGCCCCCCAAATTTTAATCTGCTCCAGTAACCACTGGTAGGTTTCAGGCTGGCGGCCGTGGCAGACCACCACCACCTGTTTGGCAAAACTGCCCACATCAGGGCCAAACATGGGATGCAATCCCACCACCGGCCCGGCATGGGCCTCTAACATGGCAGATAAAGGCTCGGCCTTAATGGAGGTCAAATCCGCCAAAATGCAATTGGCGGGCAAGCGCGTCAACTGCTGGCGAATCAGTTCACAGGTGATGGCAATCGGTACGGTAACCAGCACCAGCCCGGCGCCGTCAAACAGGGTTTGTGCCTGATGCCAGTCGTCTTTATCCAGTATGCGCACATCGTAACCGGACAAACTGAACATCTGAGCGAACAACTGCCCGAGCAATCCCTTGCCGCCCACAATGACGATTTTGCCCAGATCTTCTTTCACCTGCTTGAATCCCACATCCTTTTCATTGAGGTAGGATTCACGCATCAACCGCCGTAACACATCTTCGATGAGCTGCGGCTGGATCCCCAAAGCTTCCGCCTCACTGCGGCGCTTGGCCAGCATGGCCGCTTCCCGCTCCGGCGCATAAATGGGCAATCCGGCTTTATGCTTCACCGCACCGACTTGGGCAACCAACTCCAAACGTTTATGCAGCAGGTGCAGTAACTGTTGATCCACCCCATCAATAAGATCCCGTAGTTTTTCCAGTTCTGCGGTGGTCTTTTCATTCATGTTGTATCGTCCCTCAGGCATTTGCAGCCTTGAGCATATCAAATCGGCCCGGCAGAATCGAAGCCAGTTGCTCAGCGCCCTGGCGCAGCAAAGACTCGGTAGCCCCCCAGTCAATACAGGCATCGGTTACCGACACCCCGTATTGCAGCTCGGCCAGCGGCTTGTCGCACTTCTGGTTGCCTTCAAACAGGTGACTTTCCAGCATCACGCCGATAATGGACTGGTTGCCAGCGGCAATCTGCTGAAAAATGTTGTGGCAAACCAATGGCTGGCGCCGGTGATCCTTGCTGGAGTTGCCGTGACTGCAATCAATGATGAGCCGTGCCGTCAGCCCCGCTTTGTGCAACGCCTCGGCACTTTGCGCAACGCTGTCAGCATCGTAGTTGGGCTCGGCGCCGCCACGCAAAATCACGTGTCCGTCCGGATTCCCTCGGGTTTGCAACAACGCCACCTGCCCCTGCTGGTTGATCCCCATGAAACGGTGGCGACTGGCGGCAGATTTCAAGGCGTTGATGGCCACATCCAGATTGCCATCAGTACCGTTTTTAAAACCTACCGGCATGGACAGGCCGGAGGCCATTTCCCGATGGGTCTGGGATTCGGTGGTGCGGGCGCCAATGGCCGACCAACTGATTAACTCCGAGATGTACTGGGGACTGATGGGATCCAGCGCTTCGGTGGCAACGGGCAGTTCCAGCTCAGCCAGGTACAGCATCAGTTCCCGTGCCTGGCGCAGGCCTTTTTCCAAATCAAAAGACTCATCCATGTCCGGATCGTTAATCATCCCTTTCCAGCCCACGGTGGTACGGGGCTTTTCAAAGTACACCCGCATGAGAATGTAAAACTGATCCTGCAATTCATCCCGCAGACGTTTCAGCTTCAGTGCGTATTCTTTGGCAGAGGCCAGATCATGGATGGAACAGGGGCCAGCAATCACCAGCAAGCGGTTATCGCGTTTGTGGATGATATCCGCCACCGTTTTGCGGGCATTCAAAATAAACTGATGGGCACTTTCCGACAGGGGTAATTCCTGTTTCAGTTGTTCCGGCGTAAACAGTACTTTTTCTGCATGGATCCGCACGTTTTCCAGCGGATTAACCGATTTTAATTGTTCCGACACTTACTTCACCTGCTAATTGATTTTACGCTCAAATGTATCGATGTAATGGTACGCCATTACGTTTTGAATAAGTGTGCCCTGATTTGCAGGCGGGATCAAGCACTGTTTATTTTTTTAACACAAACAAAAACCCGCCATATAGGCGGGCTTCTGTGCGAACACTTATGTTAACGAAATAGCTGGGGATTATTTAGTCACCAGTTTTTCACGGATACGTGCGGCTTTACCTGAACGTTCACGCAGATAGTACAGCTTAGCACGACGTACACGGCCACGACGTTTAACTTCAATGTTGGCAACCAGAGGACTGTGAGTCTGGAACACACGTTCAACGCCTTCACCGTTAGAGATCTTACGTACGGTGAAGCTTGAGTGCAGACCGCGGTTACGCTTGGCAATAACCACGCCTTCAAACGCCTGCAGACGTTCTTTCTCACCTTCTTTAACACGTACCTGAACGACTACGGTATCACCGGCGCCAAACGCTGGTACGTCTTGTTTCATCTGCTCATCGTTGAGCATCTTGATAATTTTGTTCATTTGCATCTCCGTTCTAGGATTAACTGAGCTTGACTACGCCGAGTCCGTTGGTTTAACAAACTGCGCCAATAACGTCTTTTGTTCGTCAGTCAGAGCTAGAGTTTCAAACAATTCCGGCCTTCGCGTCAGGGTCCTGATAAGGCTCTGCTGCAAACGCCAGCGTCTTATTTCTTCGTGGTTGCCACTAAGCAACACTGATGGAACTGCTTCACCGTCCAGTACTTCCGGCCGGGTGAAATGAGGACAATCGAGCAATCCGTCAGAGAAGGAGTCCTGCTCTGCCGAGGCTTGTTTACCCAGCACGCCGGGTACCAGCCGTGACACCGCATCGATAAGGGTCATTGCCGGTAATTCTCCGCCCGAGAGCACATAATCACCGATTGACCATTCCTCGTCGACTTCTGCCTTGATAAGGCGCTCGTCGATACCTTCGTAACGACCGCATACCAGAACCAGCTTGGAAGCCGTTGCCAGCTCAGTCACGCCTCGCTGTGTCAGCTTGCGCCCCTGAGGTGACAGGTAAATCACCTTAGCACCTTCGCCCGCCGCTGCCTTGGCAGCATGTATGGCTTCACGAAGCGGCTGTACCATCATCAACATGCCTGGACCACCGCCATAAGGCCTGTCGTCCACCGTATTGTGACGGTCGTACGTAAAATCACGTGGATTCCACGTTTTCAGTTCCAGCAAACCGTTTCTAACGGCCCGGCCCGTGACACCAAAGTCTGTGATTGCTCGAAACATCTCCGGGAACAGGGTGATAACCCCTAACCACATAAGCTGTTTCCTCGACTCAGAAGTCCGGTTCCCAATCCACGATTATCTGTTTCGCCGTCAAGTCCACCTGTTTGATGAACTGTTCGGTGACAAAGGGGATCATGCGTTCCACTTTGCCAAAGGCATCTTTCAGGTTGGCTTTAATCAATAGTACGTCGTTGGATCCCGTTTCCACGATCTGATCAACCACGCCCATATGGTAGCCATTGGTATTAATCACTTCACAACCAATCAAGTCCCGCCAGTAGAACTCGTCTTCAGGCAGTGCTTGCATCTGTTGTGGCAAAACGCCGATGTCACAATTGGTGAGCATCTGCGCCTGCTCGCGGTTTTCCAGACCTTCCAGCAAGGCAATTACCGTATTGCCATGGAAACGCCAGCGATTGACCTTGACTTCCCGCCACTCGCCTTGCTGTTGTACCAGCCAGGGAGCATACTCAAAAATACCTTCAACAGTTTCGGTATAGGCGGTGATTCTCAGCCAACCTTTTACACCATAACTGGAACCTATCTTGCCCAATACAACTGGCTCCGGGTTACTGTTCATCAATCTATACCTTTATTGAGATCAAGCAGCTTTAGTAGCGTCTTTGATCAGTTTTGCAACACGTTCGCTGGTGGCAGCACCGTTAGACAGCCAATGCTGTACACGGTCCATGTCCAGACGCAGTGTTTCTTCCTGACCGCGGGCCAGTGGGTTGAAGAAACCTACACGCTCGATGAAACGACCGTTGCGTGCATTGCGGCTGTCAGCCACTACGATGTTGTAAAATGGACGCTTTTTAGCGCCACCACGAGATAAACGAATGGTAACCATGCGTTCTAGTTCCTCTGTTTGATTTGCTTGCCAGCAAAATAAAAACTGGAACCCTGTGTTCGCCAAGAGTCCCAGCATAGAAAGCCGGAGAATTTTACCTGACTTTTAGCCAATTGCAACCGCATCAGGCCAAAATTCCCCCAGCCAAAGCTGTGTCTGTTACCGGATTAACGTCTGGGCAGGCGCATTCCCGGTGGCATCATCCCGCCAAGGCCGCGCATCATTTTGCTCATGCCCCCTTTGGCGGACATTTTCTTCATCATTTTCTGCATTTGGGCAAACTGTTTCAGCAGGCGGTTGACATCCTGGATCTGAGTGCCGGAACCCGCGGCGATACGGCGTTTGCGTGAACCTTTGATAATGTCGGGATGGCGGCGCTCGCCGGGCGTCATGGAGTTGATAATGGCTTCCATCTGGCCGGTCATCTTGCCCTCTTGCAGTTGTGCCATGGCATCGGGGGGCAATTTGCCCACCCCGGGCATTTTTTCAATCATGCTCATCATGCCGCCCATGTTTTTCATCTGCTGCAACTGTTCGCGGAAATCTTCCAAATCAAAGCCGCCGCCGGATTTGACTTTTTGCGCCAGTTTCAGGGCTTTTTCTTTGTCAACGCCGCGCTCAACCTGTTCAATCAGTGACAGTACGTCACCCATGCCCAGGATACGTGAGGCAACCCTGTCCGGATGGAAAGGCTCCAGGGCATCGGTTTTTTCACCCACCCCCAAGAATTTGATGGGCTTGCCCGTAATATGGCGAATGGACAGCGCCGCGCCGCCGCGGGCATCGCCGTCCACTTTTGTCAGGATGACCCCGGTGAGCGGCAACGCATCATTAAACGCCTTGGCGGTATTGGCCGCATCCTGGCCGGTCATGGCATCCACCACAAACAGGGTTTCAATGGGAGCCACAGCGGCATGCAGTGCCTTGATTTCATCCATCATGGCTTCATCAACGTGCAACCGCCCGGCGGTATCCACAATCACCACGTCAATGAACTTGCGTTTGGCGTGGGCAATGGCCGCATTGGCAATGTCCACCGGTTTTTGGCCCACATCCGAGGGGAAAAATTCCACTTCAACTTCTTGGGCCAGGGTTTCCAGCTGCTTGATGGCGGCAGGGCGGTAAACGTCGGCACTCACCACCAGCACGGATTTTTTCTGGCGGGTACGCAGGAATTTGGCAAGTTTGGCCACACTGGTGGTTTTACCGGCCCCTTGCAACCCGGCCATCATTAATACGGCAGGCGGCTGGGTGGCAAGGTTCAGGACCTCGTTGGCCTCGCCCATGGCCCGTTCCAGTTCGCTCTGGACAATTTTGATGAACACCTGTCCGGGCGTCAGGCTTTTGGTAACCTCCTGACCGACAGCGCGCTCTTTCACACTGTTGACAAATTCCCGCACCACCGGCAATGCCACATCGGCTTCTAGCAATGCCATGCGCACTTCACGCAAGGTGTCCTTAACATTCTCTTCGGTGAGACGACCTCGACCACTGATATTTTTGAGTGTTCGGGAAAGACGCTCGGAAAGGTTCTCAAACATGGTGTGATCTGTTCCGTTTTTCAATTGCTGCAGTTGGGCGTATTATAACTATGTCGGGGCAAGATGCCACCAAGCAAGACGCCGCCGCTTATCGTAAATCATGATGACAGCCCTCACCACGCATGCGGGTGTGCTGCCAGGACGCGGCCCTAGCATTGACGTTTAAAAATGGCAAACAAACTAATTTTGTTGTCTGTATCACTGCCCAAGTATGCATCGCTCATGTTATTCTTGAAGCAGTAATTTTTTGTGGTTTCGCACCGCAATACTTATCAATAAAGGAATAGGTTAACATCTGATGGTCATTCTTCCTGCTGTTGCAATGGCATTTTACGCCGTGGCACTGATTTTGGTGACAAGTCGCCTTTTTCATCCCCAAGGACCGAACAGGAAACTGGTGACAATTTTTGCGGCCATTGGCGTGGTGTTGCATGCTTTGGCGCTGTATCCCGCCATCTTTACCGCGGATGGACAAAACTTCAGTTTAACCAACGTCATTTCCATGGTGTGCTGGATTATTGCCCTGATGTTTACCATCGTGATGTCTCACATCAAGGTCATCGTGGTAGTGCCAGTGGTGTTTGCCTGCGCCATTATCGGCGTGGCGCTACTGTGGCTGGTGCCGCCACAATACATACTGCATTTTGACGAACACCCAGCAGTATTGGTGCATGTGGTGCTATCGCTCATGGCCTACAGTGCCTTGCTGATTGCCGCGCTGTATGCCTTGCAGTTGATGTTCATTCAGAACAAGCTGAAAAACAAGCAGCCGCTGGTTGCTCATGCCATTCCGCCGCTGCTTACCGTTGAAAAACAGTTGTACCATCTTGTCATCATCGGCCTTATTTTGCTGAGTTTGTCGCTGGCTACCGGCTTTATCTTCATGGACAGCATGTTCTCCGGCGGCCAGGGCCATAAAGCGGTGTTGTCCATCATGGCCTGGTTTGTCTATATCGCCATGCTGTGGCAACAGTACACCATCGGTTGTCGCATCAAGACTGCCGTCATCTACACCATCTTGGGAGCCGTGCTGTTGTCACTGGCATATTTCGGCGCCCGGGCGGTTAAAGAGCTGATCCTCAACTGATAAACACCACCGGCAGTGGCCAATCCGCTGCCGGTTTGCTTGACACCTAAAATAATTCCCAGTATTTACTAAGCTTACTATTGCTTACGGAGCCCCTTTTTGGACGCTATATCGACCGGCGCACTTCTGTTCATTCTATTTGCCCTGATCCTGATTTCCGCCTATTTTTCCGGTTCAGAAACCGCCATGATGACCTTGAACCGTTATCGTCTGCGCCATCTTGCCGATAATGGCCACAAAGGTGCCCAGCGAGCATTGAAACTGCTGGAGCGACCCGATCGGTTAATTGGCCTTATCCTGATTGGCAACAACCTGGTGAACATTCTGGCCTCGGCGGTTGCGACGGTTTTGGGGATGCGGCTGTATGGTGATGCCGGGATTGCCGTGGCCACCGGCATGCTCACATTTGTCGTCCTGATTTTTGCCGAAGTAACCCCCAAGACCCTCGCGGCCTTACGCCCTGAGCCTGTGGCATTCCCGTCGAGCCTTATCCTGAAATGGCTACTGGTACTGTTGTTGCCCTTGGTGAAAGTCATGAACTGGATAACCTCCTACATCTTGAAAATGATGGGGGTGAAATCGGTCAAACACAGTGATGCGCTGAGTCAGGAAGAGCTGGCAACCGTGGTACATGAAGCCGGTGCCCTGATCCCCAGACGCAACCGGGAGATGTTGCTGTCGGTACTGGACTTGGGCAATGTGTCGGTGGAAGACATCATGGTGCCGCGCAATGAGCTTTATGCCATTAACATCAATGATGATTTCAAGAGCATCAATAAGCAGATCATTCAAAGCCCCCACACCCGGGTGTTGCTGTACCGGGAAAATATCGACGATACCGTGGGGTTTGTACATCTGCGTGATGCCCTCAGGCTGCAATCCAAGGGGCAGTTCAGTAAATCCTCCCTGCTGCGGGCAGTAAAAGAGATTTACTACGTGCCAGAAGGCACGCCGCTCAGCGTACAGCTGGCAAACTTCCAGAAAAACAAGGAACGCATTGGCGTGGTGGTGGATGAGTACGGAGACATTCAGGGAATGGTCACCCTTGAAGATATTCTGGAAGAAATCGTGGGGGATTTCACCACGTCCATGATCCCATCGGCCAGTGAAGAAATCACGGCTCAGCAGGACGGTACCTTCATTATTGAAGCCACGGTAAACATCCGTGATCTCAATAAGGAGAAAAACTGGAACTTCCCTACGGATGGTCCCAAAACCCTGAATGGGCTTATTCTGGAATATCTGGAAGACATTCCGTCAGCCAACACCGGATTGCGTCTGGCGGGGTATCCCATGGAAATTCTTGAAGTGGCCGATAACATGATTAAAACCGTCAGGGTAATGCCCCAGTTTTACCGTGTTCCCTAAAGATTGCCACACCCTTACCCCGATATCATCACGCCATTAGGTGCGGCACCGTTATGTTCCTTGGCGTTGCTGCTCCAACTGCCGGCGCTTTTGCAGCGCCAACGGGGTTATCTGTTGCCGTAACGGCGCTAGCCAGCCCAGACAGAAATAGATCTCGGCCATTAAAAACAATGGTCCGATAAACAACTGCTGCAGATCATCAATAAAAGCCGGTTTGGCTTTTTCATGGTAATGACCTACAAACTGAAAAAGCCAACCGCAGCCAAACACCGACAACGCCAGCCATAGAGAGGCGTTGTCACTGCGATAAAGCCATTCTGCGCCCAACAATAGCATCGCCATGAAAAGCCCCATGCCGATGGCCAAGCGCCAGTGCAACCACAGGTAATAGCACATTAATGGCAGCAACAAATACGCGCCGCCACCGATGCTGCCAGCGCCCCATGGCAACCGGATGAATGATGCCAGTAAAAACAGCGACCAGATGATTAACGGAATGCCCACGAAATGGGTTGTCAGATTGACGGGATTAAGATGCACGCTTTTATAGCAAGAGAGCTGCTCTTGGGCGGTTTTCATCGGTTACCTGCATCATTGATGAGCGAGTGATGATATTAACCTTAGCCAAGGTTCAGCTTAAAATCACGGTGGCCACGGCATAATGGCGCTCATCGGCAATGGTAAGCAAGGCGCCGCTGCCACCCAATAACTGCAATCGGTCCAAGGCCCCCTCAGACAACGTCAGCTGCGGCGCCCCGAGCGCATTATTGGAAATCACCAGATGCTGAAAAGACACGCCGCTGCCGATACCGGTGCCAAGCGCCTTGGCCGCCGCTTCCTTGGCGGCAAAACGCTTGGCAAGAAAACGCACCGGTTGCTTGTGCTCATGAAATTGTGCCAGCTCTGTAGGCGTCAGCACCCGCTGCGCCAACCGTTGCAGCACAGGTGGCGACAACCGCTCCAAACGGCCGATTTCCACAATATCCGTGCCTAACCCTACAATGGCCATGGCTTACTCGCCCCTGCGGCCTTCAAGCATCAGCTGTTTCATGTCCGCAACGGCCTTTGCCAGTCCATCAATGGCTGCCCGGGCAATAATGGCATGGCCGATATTGAGCTCGTACAGCTCGGCAATGGCCGCAATGGGTTTGACGTTGTGGTAATGCAGGCCATGACCGGCATTGACCACCAACCCCTTGCTGTGGGCATAAGCGGCCATGGCACGAATGCGCTGCAGCTCCTTGGCCGCTTCGGCCTCGGTAGTGGCATCGGCATAATGTCCGGTATGGATTTCAATCACGGGAGCACCAACGGCAACGGCAGCATCAATCTGGCGCTGGTCGGCATCAATAAAGAGGGAGACACAAATCCCCGCCTCCTTAAGGCGCTGCACCGCAGTGGTCATTTTGGGCAGTTGGCCCGCCACATCCAATCCGCCTTCGGTGGTCAGCTCCTGGCGCTTTTCCGGCACCAAACAGCAATGGGGCGGTTTAACTTCGCAAGCGATGGTCAACATCTCTTCGGTCACCGCCATTTCCAGATTCATGCGGGTTTGCAGGGTTTTGGCCAGCAGGTAAATATCCCGATCCTTGATATGACGGCGGTCTTCGCGCAAGTGCACGGTAATGCCTTCAGCGCCGGCATGTTCAGCCACTGCGGCGGCATGTACCGGATCCGGGAAATCAGTACCACGGGCGTTACGCAATGTGGCGATATGGTCGATATTAACCCCTAACAGAATTCTTCCCATAACCTTTCACTCCTGATAACGATGCTGGGCAGGTTTTTGCCAGCCCAATGTTCATGCTTGATTGCTTTGCGAACCACGCGCCTGGAATAATTGCCGGCTGACCAATGGCTTGTCGCCCAGCACGGGTTGCAGTAATAACCGGGTAAGGCGCTTGGCGTATCCCCAATCTTTGTCATCCAGTTCCCTGATGGCCAGCCCCAGTAACAACCGCCCCGGAAACATGCCTTCCCCTTGGATAAAACCCGCCTCCGGTAGCCAGCGGTAACAGGCATCACGCTCCACAGCCATGCCGTTGGCATCGTGGGTCAATGACGGCAGGCAACCCAGCTCATCGAGCAGCGACAATTCAAAAAAACGCAGCGGGGGTTGGCTGAACTCCCGGGCCAGAGCCATCAGGGTTTGATGATAAGCCACAAACAGGGCTTCACCGCTTTGTACCTGTTTTAGCGCCCTTACCAGTAATTCATTCAGGTAAATGGCTGCATACAAAGCGTCCCCGGTCAGCGGAACTGCCGGGGACGCACTCTCAAGCTGCCGTAATGTTTGTAATTCACCGCGGCCATAAAGCTCAAATAACAAGGGCTGAAACGGCTGCACAATCCCCTTGACCGACCGCTTGCCGCTGCCAAGCCTGGCAACCGCATCCACTCGGCCCAGGCCGTCCACCAACAGTTTTACCAACACACTGTTTTCACGGTAGGGTTTGCTGTGCAGCACGTATCCGCGGTGCATGGGTCTTTAGTCTTCACCATAACCCAAGCTGCGCAGGGCCCGCTCATCATCGGCCCAGCCGGATTTCACTTTCACCCACACTTCGAGGAATACTTTGTTATCAAACAGCTTTTCCATGTCCAAACGGGATTCGGTGGCAATGGTACGGATGCGTTCACCATTTTTACCGATCACCATCCGCTTCTGCCCTTCCCGCTCCACCAGGATCAAGGCATTGATCTGGTAAACGCCGTTTTCCATCATTTTGAACTGTTCGATTTCCACGGTGGCATCGTAAGGCAGTTCATCCCCCAAGTAGCGCATCAGCTTTTCACGCACGATTTCCGAGGCCATGAAACGCTGGGAGCGGTCGGTAATGTAATCTTCCGGGAAAAAGTGCACGCTTTCAGGCAGGCTTGCCCGGGCCAGCGACATCAGCTTGCCCACGTTGGTGCCGGATTTTGCGGAGATGGGCACAATGTCGTCAAACGGGAATTTCTGCGCCAACGCCTGCAGATGGGGAAACAGCACATCCTTGTCTTTGACATGATCCACTTTATTCACCGCCAACACGGTTTTACGCTCATCGGCCCCGCGGCGCAGTTTATTGAGAACCATTTCATCATCGGCTGTCCAGTGCAGGCCATCCACCACAAAAATCACCATGCACACATCAGCAATGGAGCTGGAGGCGGCCCGATTCATCAGACGGTTGATGGCACGCTTCTCTTCCATGTGCAGCCCGGGCGTGTCAATAAACACCACCTGGGAGTCGCCATCGGTATGAATGCCCATAATCCGGTGACGGGTGGTTTGCGGTTTGCGGGAGGTAATGCTGACTTTTTGCCCCAGAAGCCGGTTCAGCAGGGTGGATTTCCCCACGTTGGGGCGCCCCACAATGGCCACCATGCCACAATAGGTGGTGTCATACTGAGGCTGCTCTGGCTGCTGCAGCTTGGCTAACAGATCATCCAGGCTGGGTTCCTGCTCTGGCATTTGGGGAGGTTTACTCATTTCATCAACTCCAGTACCTGAGCCGCCGCCTGTTGTTCAGCTTTGCGCCGGGAACTACCGGTTCCGGTAACCGGCTCGGACAGTTCGGCAACACGACATTCGACGGTAAATGTTTGATCATGGGCCTCACCTTCCACTTTCAGCACCTGATAAGTCGGCAGTGGTTTTTTATGGCCCTGTAGTCGTTCCTGCAATTGGGTTTTCGGATCTTTCTGCCCTTCACCGGGCTGGATGGCTTCCAGTCGCTGTTCATACCAGCCCAGCAGCAGCCCTCTGACCACTTCCAGATCCGCATCCAGATAGATGGCACCGATAATGGCCTCTACCGCATCGGCCAGAATGGATTCACGGCGAAAACCGCCGCTTTTGAGTTCGCCCGGCCCCAAGGTCAGATAATCACCCAATTTAAACTCTTTGGCTATTTTGGCCAGCATATTACCGCACACCAAAGTGGCGCGCATGCGGCTAAGGTCGCCCTCGGTCACTTTGGGAAACTGGTGGAACAGTTTGTCGGAAATGACCACCGACAAAACCGAATCCCCGAGAAACTCCAGCCGTTCATTGTGTTTGTTTGCCGCACTGCGGTGAGTCAGCGCCTGTTCCAAAAGTGATAAATCTTTAAACTGATAGCCGAGGGTTCGGCACAGTCTGGGTAAATTCTTGATGGGTTCCATCATTATTGAAGACCTCCAACACGGTTAAAACGCACACCGGTCGGGATCCAAGTGGGTAAGAAGTCATCCGGCTTGCGCTCAAATTCAAAACTAATCCAGATAACCACCGCACGGCCCACAAGGTTTTTTTCGGGCACAAAGCCCCAGAAACGGCTGTCTGTGCTGTTATCCCGGTTATCACCCATGGCAAAGTACGTACCTTCAGGAACAATGAATTCCCCGGCGGCCAAGCCATGCTGACGGAAATAGAAGGCAGTAGGCTCACCCCTTGCAGGGTCAATCAGGATATCGTGGGTTACGTCACCCAACTGTTCGCGATAACGGATTTGCGCCACCCCATCGAGGCTGAACTCGCCCCGGTTTACCTCGGCCCGCATCACCAGTCGTGGTTGCGGGCAGGGATTTTGTCCGTGGCAGGCTTCCTGAATGTATAACTGCTTGTTGTGATAGATAATCCGGTCACCGGGCAGCCCAATCACCCGCTTGATGTAATCCACGGACTCGTCTTTGGGGTATTTGAACACGATAATGTCGCCGCGTTTGGGCTCGCCGGTGGATACCAGTTTTTTGCGCCATACAGGATCTTTCAGGCCATAGGCAAATTTTTCCACCAGGATGAAATCCCCCACCAACAAGGTGGGCATCATGGAGCCGGACGGGATCTGAAAGGGTTCATACAGAAATGAGCGCAGGATCATCACGAAGGCAATGACGGGAAAGATGGACTTGGACGTTTCCACCACAACCGACTCTTGCAGCATCTGGCCTCTGAGTTCCGGGGAAAGCGCGCCCTGCCGCGCCTCTACCGCTGCCAAACGGGCACGGCGCTTGGGCGCCAGCAACCAGGCATCCAACGCCCAGACAATCCCGGTAGCTAAGGTGACTAACACTAAAAAAATCGAGAAATAGGCTGCCATCGGTCAGTAATACTCCTGCCTTGAATTCAATAAATAAAATAAACTGTTGATAACGTTGGCTTAATCTTCTGATTTTAGTGCAGCACCATTACTGCCCTGCCAATCAAAGCGCCGCAAACCGCGGCGCCAGAATACGTTATCAACAAGCCGAACAACTCGTGTTTATTCGTTCAGTTTCAATACGGCCAGGAACGCTTCCTGCGGTACTTCCACATTACCGAGTTGTTTCATGCGTTTTTTACCTTCTTTCTGCTTTTGCAGCAGTTTTTTCTTACGGGAAACGTCCCCGCCGTAACACTTGGCCGTCACATCCTTGCGCAAGGCTTTCACGGTGGAACGGGCCACCACCTGGCTGCCGACAGCGGCCTGAATGGCAATGTCAAACATCTGCCGCGGAATGAGTTCTTTCATTTTGTCCACCAGCGCAATACCGCGATGGCGAATGTTGGAGCGGTGCAAAATCATCGCCAGGGCATCCACCCTGTCACCGTTAATCAGCACATCCAGGCGCACCATATCCGCCGCCTGGAAATAAACGAAATTGTATTCCAGTGACGCATAGCCCCGGCTGGTGGATTTCAGTCGGTCAAAGAAATCCATCACCACTTCTGCCGCAGGAATATGGTACGTGAGCGCAACCTGGTTACCGTGATACACCATGTTTTTTTGCACGCCGCGCTTTTCCACGCACAGGGTGATCACATTTCCCAAATAGTCTTTGGGTACCAGAATGTTAGCTTCAACAATGGGTTCGTGAATTTCTTCGATATTATTGATGGCCGGAAGTTCCGACGGATTGTCCACATAAATGACATCACCGTTGGTCATCACTACTTCATATTCCACCGTGGGCGCGGTAGTGATCAGATCCAGATCATATTCCCGCTCCAGGCGTTCCTGAATGATCTCCATATGCAGCAACCCAAGGTAGCCAATGCGGAAACCAAATCCCAAGGCTGAGGAGGTTTCAGGTTCGAACTGCAACGAGGCATCATTCAGGCTGAGTTTATTCAGGGCATCGCGAAAACTTTCATAATCATCGGTAGAGACAGTGAATACCCCGGCATAAACCTGGGGTTTTACTTTTTTAAAGCCCGGGAGCGGCGTTTGCGCACCATTTTTTGCATGGGTTAATGTATCCCCCACCGGCGCGCCGTGGATCTCCTTGATGCCGGCGATGACAAACCCTACTTCACCGGTTCGCAGTTCGCTTTTATCGGTCTGTTTGGGCGTAAAAATCCCCACACGTTCAGCAATATGGTTCTGCCCGGTGGACATCACCTTGAATTTATCGCCTTTTTTCAGTGTGCCATTTTTAATGCGCACCAAAGACACCACCCCAAGATAGGCGTCAAACCAAGAGTCGATGATAAGGGCCTGCAGTGGCGCTTCAGGATCGCCTTCCGGCGCCGGAATTTCCGCCACAATGGTTTCCAGCACTTCGGCAACCCCAACCCCGGTTTTGGCGGAGCAACGCACGGCGTTTTGGGCCTCGATGCCAACGATATCTTCAATTTCAGCGGCAACCCGCTCAGGGTCGGCCTGAGGCAAGTCGATTTTATTCAGTACCGGCACCACGTCCAAATCCATGTCCAGCGCGGTATAGCAGTTGGCCAGGGTCTGGGCTTCCACCCCTTGCCCTGCATCCACAACCAGCAGCGCACCTTCACATGCGGCCAGCGAGCGGGATACCTCATAAGAAAAATCCACATGCCCCGGGGTATCAATAAAATTGAGCTGGTAGGTTTCACCATTTTGGGCCTGATACTCCAAGGTTACGCTCTGAGCCTTGATGGTGATGCCACGTTCACGCTCCAGATCCATGGAATCCAATACCTGGGCGGCCATCTCCCGGTCAGTAAGACCACCGCAAACCTGGATCAGACGGTCAGACAGGGTGGACTTGCCATGGTCGATGTGGGCAATAATTGAAAAGTTACGGATATGCTTGAGGTAATTGATTTTGTCTTTTTCCTGCATAAAGGCCTTGCTCATGTGGGGCATCGATTGACAACACCCCATCTCAATTCTTTGGCTGCGCGATTTTGCGTATATGCCGCGCATTATATCTGACTGTTAAGAGGTTGTCGTTAGCAAAAGCGCGGGGGGCGCCGCACTCAGCATACGCGGCGCTGATACATTGCAACAGCCACATAAACATCATGATTGTGCTGGTTCTGGCACCCTGTTTTGTTGTGCAGACTCAGCGGCAAAAACCACTTGGTTACGGCCATTGTGTTTTGCCTGATATAACGCCTCATCCGCCTGTTTCATGGTTTGGGTCATGGTGCCGTGGCCATCATTCTTGGCACAGCCGATGGACACCGTAATGGGGCCATAAATATCCGTCCAGCCTTCGATGACCATGTTTTCAATGTTTTGCCGCAGGCTGTCGGCAACGCGCTGGGCGCCCTGGATGGTGGTATCCACCAGGATGATGGCAAACTCCTCGCCTCCCAGCCGACTGACCAAATCCACGGCCCGTACAGAACCTTTCAAGATGCGCCCCAAGGCCACCAGCACCCGATCGCCCATGTCATGGCCGGCGGTATCATTGATTTTTTTGAAATAATCAATATCAAGAATGAGCACCCATGCCTGGTTTTTATTGCGATGGATGCGACGTATTTCCTCTTTACCAAACTGCATCAGTTTTCTGCGGTTTGAGAGTCCGGTGAGTGGGTCAATCAACACGGCCTCGGCCAATAAGCGTTCACTGTGGCGCCTTTTTTCATCCACTTTTTCATAATAAATGGCCGAAATACTCACCATCAGGATGATGAACCAGCTGATGCTGACCACAAAGGCTCCGAACAGATTACCATCGTGAAAGCGCAGGCTTTCAATAATCAAAAACCCCAAAACGGAAGGAACGATGTAGCCACACAGGCTTTGTAACCTGGCAACGGTTCCACCATGGTAAGGGCTTAAAATCGCCTTCAGCCCCCCTACATGAGCCGTCAATGCCAGGGTGGCAACGGCCAATGTGAATCCGGCCATGGCCGTCAACATGGACATTTGTCCGTAAAAGTTATTCAGCTGATAGGCATAACCGGTAAAGGAGATGGTGGGTATGGCAATGGCAACAAAAGCAAAGAATTGCGATATGGCAGGTCGTTTTACGTTATAAAACAACAAGCTTATACCGATGCAACAAAACATGACGGATGAATTCATCCCCATATCGTTACTTTTGCCAAGTTGAATTTCATGAATGACCAGATCATGAAAGGGCATAATCAACTCAGCGGTATGGGTGTGCAGCACCAAGTCCATCATGCGGCTTAGGGTAATGGCCAGCACCCCCATCACCAACAGCCGCTGCAACCATTTATCAATGCTTTTTGGGTCGGTTTTCTGAATGGCCAACCCCACCAGAATAATACACACGGCCGTAAGCGGATTGGTTGCCGGACCATTCATTATCGGCCGGTACAACGGCTCGATGTTCCCCAGATACCCGACTAATGCCACCAAGCCGAAGAAGATGCTGACCATTCCGATAGGGCGCACTATCGAATGAGCATACTTGACTAACACCCATTGTTTTTCTTTCACGCCGCTATAGGCCATATGAGTTCCAACCCCATTGGAAATTAACTATTGCGATTGTAAACAAGTGGTTATTATTTTAATACTCAGATACTTCACAAACAGCGAACGGTTTGAGTAATGATAGCCGCATGACTGGATAATTTTTAGGCTAACCGTTATCAACTGACGGCGCTACCGGCTGCCTTAAGCCGTCATGCCAAGCCACCCCGTACGGTTGCAGCATATTGGTAATATGAGTGATACCATCATGCAGGTTAAGGCATGGGCGCACATGAAAGTGGATGGATTGAGGTAGGTGACGGAAAAGACGCTGGGGGCCATGGCACAATTAATTGTGCTGCGTCGATGCTGCAGCACTTCACGGTGCTTAAACGTGAACGTGGAATGGAAAGATGAGCACTTGCAAGATGAAACAAGAAAAAGGGCGTGCCCAAGTGCCCGTTACTTAAGCGCGTGCCCTTTTTACTGATGCTCATTGATGGATTGCACGCTTCCGGATAAGGGCAGCCCCAAATTGGCCAGGATCACCGGTTGGGCGGCATCTTCCAGTTTTTTTGCCCAGCGTTTACCCAGAGACCAGGCTGCAACGGCCATAACCGATGCCAATAACATGCTGCTTATGTCACTGTTGCTGTGGGTGAAGCGAGCCAACAGATTGCCTGCCGTGCCGCCAATGAACATGCCCAGCAACGGCAACAGGTAAACCAATGCTGCCGCTTTAAGCACCACGCTTTCCGGCAATCCCAAGCGCAATAGCGTCCCCTTGGGATAAGGCTCTGTGGCAGGTACGGAAAACACCTGCCATTTGCTGCCAAAGGCCTTGGCCACCGCAGAAGTGCCGCAACTTTCTCCTTGGGAGCAATGGTTGCAAGCGCTTTTCATTTCCACTTCCACCGTAACCCAACCCTCATCGTCAGAGTTCACCACGGTGGCAACCTGTTCCATCATCGGCGTTACCTCAATCCAGCCTCAAACCTGACGCAATGCGCACCAGCGTTTGTGTGGGCACGCGGCCAACGGCAACAACTTCCAGATTTCCCACCCGCTCTGACGCCATGGAGATGCCGTCCCGAGTCATCAGCTCTTCCGGAATTGGCGCATCCCCCGAGCGAGCCACATAAATGGAGATATTGCTCAAGCCATCAGTCAGCGCAATGTACTCGACGGGTTCATGCGTGCCGATAAGGCGGTGATGATCCCGCACAATCACCCGAAACCCGGCGGGCAACCAGT
Source organism: Shewanella mytili (assembly GCF_046765975.1). NCBI lineage: Bacteria > Pseudomonadati > Pseudomonadota > Gammaproteobacteria > Alteromonadales > Shewanellaceae > Shewanella > Shewanella mytili. Next base: position 202,853 of record NZ_JBKOUD010000004.1, read on the forward strand.
TAAACTGCCAGTTTTGACCATCAGCCCGTTCGGACGGGTTCATCACCGGTGGCCATTCCTGCTGGTAAGCTTCTTCCAAAATGGGCGCTGGTGTTTTGGTTTCAAACAGCTCGATTACCAGCAGTTGCTCCAGCAACTGTTTGTCCTGAGACAGCATGTCATAACGCAGCGGCAAAAAGGAGGCGGTATCCACCCACACCTGAACGGTATAACGGTACTCGTCATTGGGCACCAAGCGGATCATCTGTCCGGTACGGCCGGCAATGCGCGCCCTGCCCCCCAGCACCAGGTTATAGCCGGCCTCCAATGCCGAGATGTCCCCGGCAAAGGCGGCGGGAATAACCCCTTGAATACGGTTGGATGTCATGCTGTAGGCGGGCTGATCATGCTCAATGAACGTGACGGTATTTCCCACACGCACGGCATTTTTTATCGGGCCATTCAAATGTTCCAGAAAAGCCACTTCCTTGCCGTCCACTGTGCCGTGGAGATACAGCAAAGGACGGATACTGTCGACCTGGAGTTGAATGAGCGAGATTTTGAACTGTTTGTCACGCAGGGCCTGACTCATGTTTTCGAGCCAGGCCTTGGCGGAAAGTTGCTCCTGCGCAAAGGCAGGCAATGCTAAGGCCAGGAAAGCCAACCAGAAGAGACGCAAGAGATTTCCTTATTGTTTCAACGGAAAAGTAACGACCTCGTTATTGTTATCCATAACCACACCCGCATTCAATCGTTGTTGCAACATATGATCCTGCAGGTAGCTGTTAATGCGTCGCCGTTGTTCGCTCAGTTGCTCATTGGTATACCCCTGAGGCTGCTGCACCGTACCGGTTTGCAAGCTCACAGGTGAGGCACCACCCACAAGTGGCCGAGTCATCAGTACCGGTGACACTTCATCATCAGTACCGGTGGCGTTGTAATTCTGTACCCCAACCACGGCCACCAACGCCACGGAAGCGGCAATGGCATATTGACCGAACTGTTTGAACAGCGGGATCACCCGTGAAGTTTTGGGTACTGTGGTAACAGGTGGCGTTATTGCCGCTGGCGCCAGAATGGCAGGTTCCTGCTCCAATGCAGCGGCAATGCGATCAGACAAGTCCAACTGCAGTGTTTGTGGCAACTCACCGCGCATGGCATCGCCTATCAGATGATAGTTACGCCATTTATCATGAGAAGATTTATCGCTGGCTAAATCTGCCAGTGCCTGTGGGTCGGCTTCACCGTCCACGACAGCGGAAACCCACTCCTGACCTAATTTTTCCATTACTCAACTCACCTGTTAGTTTAATGGTCATCTTTCCAGCAATGGCTGGAGCTTTTTGTCGATGGCTTCACGAGCCCGGAAGATGCGCGATCTTACGGTACCCACGGGACAATCCATCACATTGGCAATATCTTCATAACTCATACCGTCAAGTTCCCGCAGAGAAATTGCCATTTTCAAATCTTCCGGCAGTGATTCCAAAGTATCGAACACTACCTTTTTAATCTCGTCTGACAGCATTAAACGCTCTGGAGATGCAAACTCCTTTAACGCATCGCTGCCATCGTAATATTCGGCTTCTTCAGCATCCACATCATTGGCTGGCGTCCGACGTCCCTGCGATACCAGATGATTTTTCGCTGTATTTACCGCAATGCGGTACAACCAGGTATAAAACGCACTTTCGCCGCGAAAATTGGGTAACGCCCGATAAGCCTTGATAAAGGACTCTTGCGCTACGTCGGCCACGTCGGCCTGATTTCTCACATAACGTGAAATCAGGTTTATCACCTTCCCCTGGTACTTCTGTACCAAAAGGTTAAATGCGTTTTTATCGCCTTGTTGTACGCGTTCAACTAACTGTTGATCACTCGTCTGTGCACTCATCCGAGCCGACTTCTCCCAACTCTTTTTATGCTGCTTTTTTCGGTCGCTCGAACTACATTCACAGATGTAGACCAGCCCCTTGATGAAAAGTTCTTAATGAACGTTAAAATCTCGTGGAAAAACTGTTCTGGGTCAAAAGATATACCCAACATGGCGCCATTGGTTTAGGATTGAGCCCTCTAACCATCGGCTCATGATACCCTATGAAACAAGCAGTTGAACACCAAGCCGACATATTGATTATTGGCAGTGGTGCCGCGGGTTTAACCCTGGCATTACATCTTGCCAGCCACTGCAATATCATCGTCTTGTCCAAAGGTCCCCTCAGTGAAGGCTCCACCTATTATGCCCAAGGGGGAATAGCGTCAGTTTTCGACGAAGAGGATACCATAGAATCCCACGTGGCAGACACGCTGGTTGCCGGCGCCGGACTTTGTGATGAAGCGGCCGTCACCTTCACCGCCGAAAATGCCAAGGCCGCCATGAAATGGCTGATTGAATGTGGCGTGGCCTTTGACAAGGATGAGTTGCCCGACGGCACCATTGATGAATCCAGCTATCACCTGACCCGTGAAGGCGGCCATAGCCACCGGCGCATTTTGCATGCAGCAGATGCAACCGGCAAAGAGGTGCAGACCCGCCTGCAGCAACAGGTACTGTCACACCCCAACATTACCGTGCTGGAGCGTTATAACGCCATTGATTTAATCACGTCACGCAAACTGGCACTGCCCGGCAACCGGGTACTGGGCGCTTACGTCTGGAACCGGGCACAAGAGCAGGTAGAAACCGTCAAGGCCAGATTCGTGGCACTGGCAACCGGGGGAAGCTCTAAGGTTTACCAGTACACCTCCAACCCGGACATTGCCTCCGGTGACGGCATTGCCATGGCCTGGCGCGCAGGTTGCCGGGTGGCCAATATGGAGTTCAACCAGTTCCACCCCACCTGCCTGTATCATGCCGAGGCCCGCAACTTCTTGCTGACCGAAGCGCTCCGGGGCGAAGGCGCCTTACTGAAACGCCCGGATGGCAGCCGTTTCATGCCGGAATATGATGCCCGAGCAGAACTGGCACCCCGGGATATTGTGGCCCGCGCCATCGACCATGAAATGAAACGGCTGGGCGCTGACTGCGTATTTCTGGACATCTCCCATAAAGCCCCTGAATTTATCACCAAGCATTTTCCCACCATCTATCAGCGTTGTCTGGCCCTGGGCATCGACATGACCAAGCAGCCAATTCCAGTGGTGCCGGCGGCCCACTACACCTGTGGCGGGGTAATGACCGATCTTCATGGGCAAACCGACCTCAACGGCTTATACGCCATTGGTGAAGTGGCCTATACCGGGCTGCATGGTGCCAACCGTCTGGCGTCCAATTCGCTGCTTGAATGTCTGGTGTTTGCCAGGGCCGCTGCCAGTGACATTGTCAGCCAGCTCCATAAAATGCAGATGCCGGGCGCCATCGCTCCCTGGGATGAAAGTCAGGTGTCCAATTCTGACGAAGAGGTGGTCATTGCCCATAACTGGCATGAGTTACGCCTGTTCATGTGGGATTATGTGGGCATTGTACGCTCCAATAAGCGCCTGGAGCGGGCGCTGCGCCGGGTGAACATGTTGCAGCAGGAAATCGAAGAGTATTACAGTAACTTCCGGGTGAGTAACAACTTGCTGGAGCTGCGCAACCTGGTACAGGTGGCAGAGCTCATCATCCGTTGTGCCATGTGCCGCAAAGAAAGCCGCGGGCTGCACTACAACATTGATTATCCTGACAAACTGCCCACATCGACCCCAACGATTCTTCAGCCCGAATAAGGGCTGTGGCGATTGAGCAAAAGACGGCACAAATGACGAAAGTTTGTGTCGTCAAACATGTCGCGAAACAGGTAAAGCCGGCGAAAACCGCCAGGGCCCCGGCAGGGGAAACTCACCATCCACGGCGTGATCAGCACCGGCCCCCCAACCTGAAAACGACTGCTGCCAACAAACTGCCCTTCCCCGTTACCCGCCAGCCAAAAATCCAGTTGCCAACGCGATAGTGTCCGAATCCGGGAGGCAAAATAGCCGGTCATGGCAAGCAGCGCTCCCCACCGAAGATAGGGATAAACGGGGTAATCCAGTGCTGGCCAAAAAGCCACGCTCCCCAAACAAACAACGGCCAGTAGCAGCAATGCCGCATACTGGCCGGGAGAGGTTGTCACCAAAAATCTATGGCGCTGCACGTCCGCGAACCTTGACCACCATTTGTGCCAGGGCCGGGTCCGGGCATTGTTCATGCCCCATGAACCAGGCAAACAGTTCGGGGTCTTCACATTCCAGCAACCGGACAAAACAGGCTTTGTCTGCATCAGGCAAGTCCTGATAGTACTTTTCGACAAAGGGCTGGAACAGTACATCCAGCTCTAACATTCCACGACGACAGGCCCATTTCACCCGAGCGTAATTCATCAAATCTGCCACCAGCTAACTCCTTTAGTAAATGCTAAGGCCAGTTTACTGCTTGCTGCTGTGGCTGTCGAATCACTACAGGTTTTGCACCTGCACGTCCATGCCGGCAAACAGCTCTTCAAAATCAGTGCCCAGCAGCCGTTTTACCGCCGGGTGCTGGATCATCCGCTCGGCAAACATCACGTGGTATTCTTCACGTACATCCCGGGTTGTGCCCAACAGGCGCACGTTGTGACTTAAGATATCCTGCTGGTAGATGGAGGGCGACACGAAAATGCCCCGTCCGAAATAGCCGAACGCTTTCATCATGGCCGCATCATCGAACTCCCCCAAAATGGTGACATTGAGGTTTTTCTCATCAAACCAGCGGTAGAGTTGCTGGCCTACGGAGGTCCGTTTACTGGGCAGCAAAATGGGGGCTTCTTCCAGACAAGCGGGAAACGGCTGTTGCAATGGCATGGCAGAAAAAAAGGCAATGCCGCATTCCCCCAGCTTTTTGGATAGGATTTCTGGGTATTTCAATGATTCACCGGCACAATCCGAGAGGATCATATCCAGTTTATGTTCCCGCAAACGGGACATCAGGCTCTCGTGGGTGGCCTCATAACAGGCCAGTTGCATGGTGCCATCCCGAGGAATGACAGACATCAACACCCTGCTGGCAAGGGCCTTAGATAACACGTCGGAAATGCCGACTTCAAACAACAGGTTGTTATCCTTGGTGTAATTCAACACATCCTGCATTTCGTAAGACAGCGCAAACATCTTGTCGGCATAACGGAATACCAACTCACCCAACTCCGTAGGCTCCAGACGGCGGCCATTGCGCTTGAACAGAGCGCCGTTAAGGCGCTCTTCAAAGGCCCGGATTTGCCCAGTAACCGTTTGCGGTGTCAAACACAAGGTTTCTGCCGCTTTGGTTACCGAGCCTTTTTTCTGTACCATCCAGAAGTAGTACAGATGGTTGTAATTGAGATGGGACATACCGCTCTCCTGTTTATCGCAGGCGCTGGCAATCCAATAAGCTGAACACTGCTGTTTGCAGGCTCGTATTATCCGCTACCTCGCCGCGCTCAAATGCTTCAGTAAGCCCGTTGACCAAATCGTCCCTGTCCGGTACCCGTCCCAGACAATACTGACGATTGGCTTCCTGAAAGCGCTTGCCACCGCGAAATTTCAGGGCCCTGGACTGATAATCCCCAGTATCGAGCCTGGCACCTACCGCCATGGGCTTGTACATCAATGCGCCATCGACCACACCTTCCAGATAACTTTGGCAAATTGCCTCTTTGCTGGCGGTTTTACAGCGCTCGATTTGTGACGCCTGGGCTAACGGAATGATGCCAGCCGCCAACAGAATAGTCATTAAGTAAGGTCTTTTCATGCTTTTTCTCCTGTTTTAGGTAACGCTTTTGACAACCAAAAATAGCCCAGCGCTGCAGCGGTCATGGACCCGAGCAAAATCCCCAAGCGGGCCAAATCGCCGTACAACACACCACCGTGCTCAAACGCCAGTGACGCAATAAACATCGACATGGTAAAACCGATACCGCACATCACCGCCACCGGCGCAATATGGCGCCAGCCAATACCGGCAGGCAGCTCTGCCAGCTTGAGTTTTACGGCCACATAACTAAATAGCAGCACGCCAACAGGCTTACCCACCAACAGACCCAGGGCAATTCCCAAAGGCACCGGTGATACCAGGCTGCTGAGCGACATTCCCCCCAGAGACACGCCCGCATTGGCAAAGGCAAACATCGGCAGGATTAAAAAGGTACTCCACGGATGCAGCGCATGCTCCAGATGCTGGGAGGGTGAGCTGCCGTCTGCAGCACGCAAAGGAATGGCAAAGGCGATAATTACCCCGGCCAACGTGGCATGCACGCCAGACTTAAGCACGGCCACCCATAAAATGGCACCCACCAAACCGTAAGCGCCCAGCGCCGTCACTCCTTTTCGGTTGAGTATTATCAGCCCCAATACGGCAACTGCGGCAATCACCAGGCTGGTCACGGAAAGATCGCTGCTGTAAAACAGCGCAATAATCACAATCACGCCGAGATCGTCAATAATCGCCAGCGCCAACAGGAACACTTTTAGTGCAACGGGCACCCGGCTGCCCAGCAGCGCCATAATCCCCAGGGCAAAGGCGATATCGGTGGCCGCAGGAATAGCCCAGCCACCCGCCGTTACCGGGTTCTGGTAATTGAACAGCAGATAGATGGCCGCCGGGGCAATCATGCCGCCAATGGCCGCAAAGGTTGGCAAGGAGGCTTTGGCCACGCTGGATAACGCCCCTTCCACCAGTTCCCGTTTCACTTCCAGGCCAATCAGCAGAAAAAACAGCGCCATGAGGCCATCGTTAATCCACAGCAGCAATGGCTTGTGAATGTCCAGTGCGCCAACACGCAACTGCATGGGGGTATCCAGAAATCCCTGATAAAAAATATCCAATGGTGAATTGGCCAACACCATGGCCAATGCCACTGCGATAAGCAGCAAAATGCCGCCGGCAGACTCCTGGCTCAGGAAATTCCGAATCACTTTATCCATAACGCACTCCAAAAATCAGTAATGCGTAGAAGTGTAGCCGAGGGAGAAAAGCAAGAAAAATCGAAAGTTTTTGCCATTACGCTCGGTTTTTCCGAGGTAATGGCAGAAAAATGATTAATTAAATCGCAACAGGCGCTTTAATATGAGGGTGAGGATCGTAACCTGTCAGTTCGAAATCTTCGAATTGATAGTCGAAAATGGAGGCGGGTTTTCTGGTAATGGTCATGGTTGGCAAAGGCCGTGGCTCACGGCTCAATTGCAATTGGGTTTGTTCCATGTGGTTGGAATACAAATGGGTATCGCCGCCGGTCCAGACAAAATCGCCCAGCGCCAAATCACACTGCTGCGCCACCATCATGGTCAACAGCGCATAGCTGGCAATATTGAAGGGCAAACCGAGGAAAACATCACAACTGCGCTGATAAAGCTGGCATGAGAGCTTACCGTCGGCCACATAAAACTGGAAAAACGCATGACATGGTGCCAACGCCATTTTGTCCAACTCTGCCACATTCCAGGCAGACACGATAATGCGGCGCGAGTCCGGTTGCTGCTTAATCTGTTCAATCACCTGGGTTATCTGATCGATATGTTCACCGTTTGGTGCAGGCCAGCTGCGCCACTGGGCGCCGTATACCGGGCCTAAATCGCCGTTTTCATCCGCCCATTCATCCCAAATGGAAACCTTATTGGCCTTTAAGTAACCGATGTTGGTGTCACCTTTCAGAAACCATAACAGTTCATGGATGATGGAGCGCAGATGACATTTTTTGGTGGTGACCAACGGAAAGCCTTTACTGAGGTCAAAGCGCATCTGATAACCGAACACCGAGCGGGTGCCCGTACCGGTGCGGTCGGATTTTTCTGCACCGTGCGCCAGAATGTGGCGCATTAAATCAAGATATTGCTGCATGCTTACTTTCCTTTACTCAAACTGTTGCTTGGTGCTTTACGCAGCACCAGATAGAGACCCAAGACTATCATCGGCACAGACAAAATCTGCCCCATGGTAAAAAATCCCAGATACAGTCCTAACTGGGCATCGGGCTGGCGCACCAACTCCACAATGCAACGGAAAATGCCATAGCCAAGCAGGAACATGCCGGAAACCGCACCCCGCTTGTCGGTTTTATGGCTGAACCATTGCAGCAAAACAAACAGTGCCACCCCTTCAAGGGCAAACTGGTATAACTGGGACGGATGACGTGGCAACGGCCCGCCATGGGGAAACACCATGCCCCAAGGCACATCGGTAACCCGCCCCCAAAGCTCGCCATTGATGAAGTTGCCAATGCGTCCGGCCCCCAACCCGATGGGCACCACCGGAGCCACAATGTCGGCAACCCCGAAAAAGCTGCGTTTTTGTTTGTATGCAATAAAGCACATGGCCAGGATCACCCCTACCAAACCGCCGTGGAAGGACATTCCCCCTTCGGTGATTTTGAACAGGTACATGGGATCTGCCAGAAAATAATCCAGATGGTATACCAGCACATAACCGATGCGTCCGCCAAGGATCACCCCGAGGAACGCATAGAACAGCAGATCGGACACCTGCTCCCGGCTCCAAAGGCCATTGGAGCGATCGGCTTTACGGTTCAGCAAGAACATGGCCGCCATGAACCCCACCAGATACATGAAACCGTACCAGCGCAACGCCGGGTTAAAGGTTTGTCCGAAAAGTTCAAAAGGGCCAAAAGAAACGATCACCGGATCGATATCGGGAAATTGCAGCGCCATAAAATGAAATTACATCCTGGTATTTATGATGATTATTAGCTCAGCATCAGCTTGAGACCTACCACAAGCAGCAAAGCGGCGAAGATTTTCTTCAGCACCGGCGTTGGCCAGACACTCGCGGCTTTTGCTCCCACCGGAGCCAGCAACATCGAGGTCACCACAATGCCTACCAGTGCGGGCAGATAAATATAGCCAAGAGAGCCAAGCGGCATCCCCTGGATGTTCCAGCCGGCAATAACATACCCTAAACTGCCCCAAAGTGCGATGACAAGACTGTTAGCTGAGGAGAAACCCACCGCTTGGCGCATCTGCAAACCGCACCAGCACAGAAATGGCACAGTCAGGGTTCCGCCACCAATGCCCATCATGCCGGAGATCACCGCAATCAACGCCGACACCACAAACATCACCACCGGCGGTGGCATGGTTTTCCCTTCGGCTGACGGCTTGTAGGGAAATGCCATATTCACGGCCATTAACATCACGAATACCGCAAAGCCGCGCTTTAAATCATCCCCGGAAATCAACTCGGCAATAAACCCAGATGCCAAGGCCCCCAAAATGGTGCCGGGCAGCATGGGCTTGAATAAGAACCAGGGCACGTTACCGCGCTGGTGATGGGCCCTGGCCGATGAAAAGGAGGTGAGGATAATGGCGGCCAACGACGTGGCGATGGCCACGTGAGGCAGATAATTGGCGGGCACCTCTGCCAAGGGCAGCAAATAAAGCAGTACCGGCACCGCAATCAGGCCACCGCCGATGCCCAATAGCCCGGCAGAAAACCCCACCACGACTCCCAGTAACAAACATGCTCCCAGCATTAGCATCAGGCTTTCCACTATCGTTCCCCATCTTTCAAGATCATGACCATGACGATACGCTAGTTAAGCAATGCCGCCAGCCCTTTGTTATCCAGATAATCCCGCAATAATTCCCGCACTTCCAGACCACAGCGCAAAGTGAGCGCCTGCTGCAACAAGCGTTGCAACTCATCCATGCTCACCCGCCGCATCAGATAATTGATTTTGGCCAGAGCGCCCTGGTTCATGCTCAGCTCACGGTAACCCATGGCAGACAGTAGCAGCGCCCCGGCTGGCTCACCGGCCATTTCACCACAAATGCTGATCCCCAAACCATGCTGGCGACATTGCTGCAGCGCCGTTTGCAAATAACGCAAAACGCCCGGGTGATAACTGTCAAACAAGGCGCTTACCCGGGGATTGTTGCGATCAACCGCCAGCAAATACTGGGTCAAATCATTGGAGCCTACCGAAATGAAATCCACCCGTTTGGCCACTTCATCCAGTTGGTACAGTAATGCTGGCACTTCCAGCATCACCCCCAGCTGGGGCTTGGACAAACCGGGCTCCATGTCAGCTTTCAATTCGTGATAGGCCTGATGGAAATATTCAATGGCATGATCAATTTCCACCAGATTGCTGACCATGGGCAACAGAATTTTAAGCTGGTTGCGGGTACCGTTGGCCTGCAACATGGCACGGATTTGCACCAGAAACAGCTCGGGATGATCCAGCGACAACCTGATCCCGCGCCAGCCAAGAAACGGGTTTTCCTCTTTTATGGGGAAATAAGGCAAGGGCTTGTCGCCGCCCACATCCAGGGTGCGCATCACCACCGGGCGACCGGCCACCAGATCCAGCACCTGGGTATAAACTTTGATTTGTTCGGACTCGCTGGGAAAGCGCTGGTGCAGCATAAAGGGAATTTCCGTGCGGTACAGGCCGACGCCGTCGGCGCCTTCCGCCAGCTCGGAAGCCAGCCCGCTGATGAGCCCCGCATTGATAAACAGCTGGATCCGCTCCCCGTCCAGTGATTGCGCGGGTAGTTTCACTTCCTGCATGAATTGCCGCTGCAGTGCCTTTTCAGCACTGAGCAAGCTGCGGTATTCACTGATAACGGCACCGGAAGGCGACACCATCAACTGCCCGCGGGTGGCATTCAGCACCACCATTTTGCGGTCGATATTGGAGGCTAAAACCTGCTGCACCCCGGTAAGCGCCGGAATGCCCAGCGCCCGAGCAAAAATGGCGGCATGGGAGTTGACCCCGCCAAGTTCCGTGACAATCCCTGCCAGTTTGGCCCGGGGAAACTCTGCCAGCAAGGTGGTATCGGCCTCTTTGGTGACCAAAATCACCGGTTTGTCTGAATCGAGCACCAGTCTGTCGGGTTCAATCAGCTGTCGCAGCACTTTTTGCCCCAGGTCATGGATATCGCTGGCGCGCTCCTTGATATAGGGATCGTCCATGGCACGAAACTGCTCAATGTAACGCAGCGATACCCGGCTGATGGCGGATTCCGCACACCAGCCCTGCTCCACTTCCCGCACGTATTCACCGCCCAGGCTGGAATCGTCCAGCAGCAGTGTAAGCGCTGAAAAAATGGCAACCACTTCCTGATCCTGTTCCCGGTCAAAACGTTGGGTAAGCGTGCCAAGATTATTGCGACAACGGGTAACGGCACCGCTGAGGCGCTCCAGTTCCACGTTGACATCAAGCGCTTTGCGGTTGGGTTGTTGCAGGGAGATTTCGCCGCCCAAGACCAGGGCGTGGGCGATGGCGATGCCGTTGGAGGCTGGGGTGCCCTGGAACAGGATCTGTTTTTCCCGGCTTTTGACACTGGCTTTCTGTTTCAATCCCCGGATGGCCATGGCCAACTGGGCTGCCAGCGTCATTAAAAAGGCTTCTTCCCCTTCGCTGAATTGCCGGGAATGGGCCTGCTGCACCACAATCACCCCCAGTAACTGTTTCTGGTAAATGATGGGCACCGCCAGAAAAGCCCGATACTCCTCTTCTGCAGCTTCCGGGAATAATTTGAAGCGGGGGTGCTGCCGGGCATCGGCCAGGTTTATGGCCTCTTCACGCTCAGCCACCAACCCGACCAAGCCCTCGGTAATGGGCATGCGCACATTGCCCACGGCGGAAGGTTTCAGGCCATCAGTGGCCGACAATACCAGCTTTTCTTTATCAAGAATGTAAATGGAGCAACACTCAGTGGCAATGGCGGTTTTAATCTGCTTGACCAGCAACTCCAGCGCGGCATCTAAATCTCTGGCACTGGCCACCGCCTGAGTGATATCCCTGAGTGTATTTAGCAACGCACGCCCCCCATATTATCTTGTCAACGAGACTGCCGGTTTCGCCCCTTGCGGCGATAAGGTTGCTCCCGCTGTTGCTGCAACACCAGCACCGTGGAAGCAAACTCCTTCATCACCTTGCGGTACACATCCCGTTTAAAGGATACGACCTGCCGCACCGGGTACCAGTAACTGACCCAGCGCCAGTCATCAAACTCCGGGTGGCCGGATGCATTAAGGTTTACCGCGCTATCTTGGCTTTTCAACTGTAATAAAAACCACTTCTGTTTTTGACCGATGCAAACAGGTTGGCTGTCCTGGCGGATCAATCGTTTGGGCAAGCGGTAGCGCAACCATGAACGGGTGGAGGTTAAAATCCTCACGTGTTCCGGTTGCAACCCCACCTCTTCGTACAGCTCCCGGAACATGGCTTCTTCAGCCTGTTCCCCATCATCCAGGCCACCTTGCGGAAACTGCCATGAATGCTGCCCAAACCGGCGAGCCCACATGACCTGCCCGACCCTGTTACAGATGATTATGCCCACATTTGCGCGAAAGCCATCGCTATCAATCACATGGACTCCGAAAACTTGATAAATTTCAATGCATCGATTGTTTCACAAAGCTTGCGCGGCAGCAATTGGCAGTTATCAATGCAGGTAAATATCTGTGCCAACTCACTCCAATGCAATATTAACTTCATGTTGGCACGACACTATCCACAAAAACTGTGGACAACCATGTTGATGACAGGGTGAAAGCCGTCAAAAACCGGGGATGTTACAATTGTCAACCCTTGGGATCGTTTTTAATTTCACCATAACATTATGTAAATTATCATTTTTTTACTATTTAACCATAATGGATTGCCTCACAATCACAAGCGCTTATTTTTTAAACGATCCCGGTTTTGCGGATTTTTTGCTGTGTATTGAAGCCATAATTCGTTCCATTTTTACTTGTTTTTAGATTTGAAATCATCAAATTGATTAACTTAAACGATTAAACTGTTATGCCATGGGTTTTTCTTGGCTTTTATCCCATAAAGCTGTGGATAAAGGTGTTGGCAACTATGGAAAATCCAGCGGGTAATTCTGGAAAAATGTCCACCGGCCTGAAGTGATCAGATTAAACTACTTATAAATCATTATGATGTTATCCCATGGCGGTGATAGGCAACGTCACCATTTCATCATTGGCCATTTTTTGAACACCGTTGTGTCGCGATTGATTTCAGGTAAAATCGTGCCATGAATACGCTTACGCCTCCTCCATCCTCCATTGCCGAGTTAATGCAGCGCGCCGAATCCCTGGCGGGCTTAACCCTCGGGCAAGTGGCACATTCCCTGGATTTGCCGGTGCCGGCCAACTTGCGCCGCCATAAGGGCTGGCCAGGACAATTGCTGGAAATGGCCCTCGGTGCCGATGCGGGCTCCAAACCCCAACAGGATTTCTTGCATCTGGGGGTAGAGCTAAAGAGCATTCCGGTGGATATGCAAGGCATGCCGCTGGAAACCACTTATGTTTGTGTGGCGCCGTTGGTGAACATTACCGGCTTGCGCTGGCACCAAAGCCTGGTGTTTCATAAATTGCAGCAAGTGTTGTGGATACCGGTACAGGGTGAACGCACACTGCCGCCTGCTGAACGAAGAATCGGCATGCCGCTGTTATGGCAACCGGACAGGGAACAGCAACGCCAATTGCAGCAGGACTGGGAAGAGATAATGGAGCTGATAAGCCTCGGGAAAGTCACCACCATCACCGCCCGCCACGGTGAAGTGCTGCAGCTGCGTCCCAAAGCCGCCAATAGCCGGTCGCTCACCGAGAGTATTGCAGAGGACGGCAGCCTGCGTTTGGTCAATCCCCGGGGCTTTTATCTGAAAACCAGTTTCACCCGTCAAATACTGCAGCACTATTTTGGACATCCCCACTAACGATGTGAGTTTGATTTGATGTAGATCACACTTATCGCTGGAATCACCCTGCTGATGCGGATAAACTACCGCCTTTTAGTAAGCCAACATAATTGTAGGATCCTGCCCATTCCGTGAGAGCTCGTGTACAGGCAAAAAAACTCCTGTTCGCCATTCTGGCCTGGACCGGAGCCATGTCGGCCTTCGTATTTTTTCGCTATTCCCAATCAACTGAGTTGCCCCAGTGGGCTGTAGGCTCAGGGGATCTTGCCACCCTGGCGATATACATGGGGATCATCTTCGGCAGCTTGCACTGGATGTCAAACCTGATTGCCGACTTCAGCGCCATCAATCGCTTACCTTATGTTTTTTCGGTTATTTTCAAAGGGCTGTTTCTGTTGCTTGGTGCCACTACGCTGGCATACATGACCCAGTACCTGAACATGTGGGCCATTGAAAACCATATTGCCACCCTGCGGCAGATGCTCACCATACACATTCTGTACAGCCCTTCATTCCAGGCACTGATGATTTATCTGGTCGTGGTGCGGGTGGGTTTGGCCTTCATTGAGCAGATGGCCTTATTGGTAGGGCCCAGAATTCTGCTGAACATCGGCATGGGCAAATATCACCGTCCCCGTTATGAACAGCGGCTCTTTTTGTATATCGACATGGTCGCTTCCACCACCCACGCCGAATCCCTGGGAGATTACCGCTTTAGCCGTCTTATCCAGGATTGTTTTAGCTTGTTGTCTGAAACCATTAACAATAATGATGCTGAAATCTACCGCTATATGGGAGATGCGGTATTAATCCACTGGTCCCTGCCCCAGGGCATTGTGAATGACCGCTGCATGAATGTGTATTTTGAATTCAGCCAACAGCTGAACTGGCAACGGCGCTATTTTGAAGAGCAATACGGCTTTGTGCCCAAGTTCAAGGCAGCGGCCCATTGCGGACAGGTGGTTGCGGCCGTGGTTGGGGTGCAAAAACAGGAAATCAGCTTCTTCAGCGATGTACTCAATACCCTGGCAAGATTACAGGATCAATGCAATCCCCTTGGGCAACGCATGCTGTTATCCGGCGCGCTGGTCTCCCGGCTGGAAAACGATCACAGTGAATATCAACTGACCAACCTAGGTCCGGTAAAACTCAAAGGCAAGCAACACTCGATTGAGGTGTACGGGGTTAAGCCCAAACAGGGATAACCCCTTTCCCTTTATGGACAGGCAGCCAGATGGGCTGCCCCAAAAACCGCTACATGGTTTGCCGCAGCAATTTTTGTACTTCCAGCCCCAAGGTCCTGAACGTCCGGATGCGGCTGGTGGTCTGACGCCATACCAACCCGATTTCCCTGAAAGGCAAATCCCCCGGCGGGGTGAGCACCATCAGATCCGTATCATTCAAAATGCCCGCATCAATGGCCATTTGTGGCAAGAACGTAGTGCCCAGTTTGCTGTTCACCATCTGCACCAAGGTGTGCAGACTTGTGGCGGCAAAAGGGTTTACCTTACGGCTGTCCCCCAGCTGGCAGGCGGTAATGGCGTGCCCGGTAATGCAGTGCTCACTGTGCAGCAAAAAGATGCTTTCATCCGGCAGGGCATGATAATCCACCGGCTCGTGCACCCTGTTGGCCAGGTCTTTGTGGATCACCATTTTAAAAGGGTCAATCCCCACCTTCATGCTGTGATACCCGGTAATGTCTGCCGGCAGGGCCAGCAGCAGCAAATCCAGTTCACCTTTCCCCAAAGATGCCAACAGCCTGTCGGTGGTATCTTCCTTAAGCAACAAGCTCAGTTGGGGATAACTTTCGTGGCACTGCTTCATCAGGCGGCTGAGCAAAAACGGGGCAATGGTGGGAATGCATCCCAGACGGATGTCCCCGGTCATCGGCTCTCCTTGGTTTTTCACCAATTCAACCAAATCATCCACATCGGTAAGGATCTTGCGGGCACGCTGCACCACTTCTTCACCAATGGCGGTAAACATAAAGGATTTATGATCCCGCTCAATAAGCTGATAACCCAGTTGTTCTTCCAGATTCTGGATGCCACTGGAAAGGGTGGACTGACTGACGTTACACACACCGGCAGCGCGGTTGAAGTTCTGCTCTTGATGCAGGTTTACCAGATAATAGAGATTTTTCAGACTAGGCAAAGGTTTCATCGAATCCGTTCCCGACGGTTATATTCCTGAGACTGGTACTCAGCAACTTATCACAAACCGCGTTGGCAGGCATCTGCCAACCCTGGCAAATGTGTCACGTGGTCATGATGGCAAAAACCTCGCAGGAATTTACCAACATGCCCTTTGAAGGGGTATCTCAGGCTTTGGCTTGTAAAAACGCTTTCAGCTGCTGCAGATCATCCGCCACGTATTGTGTAATGGCCTTTAACCACGCCGGATGCTGCCCCGCCCATTCCGGGGTGTCACCATGCTGTAATAACTGGGCGTAATAATGGATGCGTTTCAGCCCCACGGACCCAGCAGCCCCTTTGAATTTATGAGCCTCGGAACACAATAACTCATGATTCTGGGTATCTGCCGCTTGTTGCAGGTTATTCAGGTATTCCGGCAGCAACTGTTCAAACAACACCACACTTTTCAGCAAAGTGCCGGCGCCAATGGCGCTGCAGTATTGCTCCAGGGTGTTGAGATCCAGTATCGTGTCCAAATCTGAGGTAGCCATACCGGCACTCCTTAACCACTAAAATTTACCACATCATACCCAGTAAAACGCTGGACGCAACCAAAATGCGGTCTGTAACCCGCCCCCAATAATTTGTTAACACTATCCCGACAAAACTGGCGAACAAATTTAAAATCAACGAGATAGCGCAGCACCCTGACCACCGTGTTGGGCCAGATCATCCACAATGCCTATCAGCCCTTTCCAGCGGCTACTGCACCACTCCGGTGCCAGCAATACCGGGGGTTTGGCATAAGCGGTAACCCGGTGAAACACCACCTCTCTTGGCGTATGACGAATGAGCGTACCGGCGCTTTGCACGTATTCATCAATGGATGGCGGTGACAAACGCCCGCTGCGCCAGGCTTTGGCCATGATGCTGCCCTGCACAATATGTAATGGGTGCAGCTTTAAACCGTCCACCCCAACGGCCAGCACCTGTTGCAAGGTTTGCAGGTGCATGTCCGCATTTTCCCCGGGCAGCCCCAAAATCAAGTGAGTGCACACTTTCAATCCCCGCTGGCGGGCCCGTTGCACCGCATCGGCATACGCCGCAAAATCATGACCACGGTTGATGCGTTTCAGGGTGGCATCATGGGCGCTTTGCAGCCCCAGCTCCAACCAGACCTCCCGCCCCTGTTGCTGGTATGCCAGTAACAGATCCAGCACCTCATCGGGAACGCAGTCCGGGCGGCTGCCCACACACAACCCGACCAAATCGGTGCTTGCCAGCGCTTCATCATAACGCTGCTGCAGTACGGCATATTCTTCGTAGGTACTGGTGTAAGCCTGAAAATAAGCCAAAAACTTGGAGGCCTTGGCCCGCAAACGCTGTTTGCCTTGTTGCAACTGGGTGGCAATGGGCAAACCGCTGTCAGGGGTATAACTGAAAGAAGCCACATTGCAAAAAGTACAGCCACCACGCCCCAAGGTGCCGTCCCGGTTCGGGCAGGTAAAACTGGCATCCAACGTCAGCTTTTGTACCCGCTCACCAAATCGTTGCCGGCAGTATGTGGCAAACGTTACAACAAAATCATCCAGACCCATAAATGACGACAACATCCGCAAAGAAAAATAGCTGTCAGTGTAGCAATTCCGGCGCACCAGCATATTGCCCGGTATCAAAGTTGCCCGAGTTAACAAATCCCAAACCAAAAAACGGCTAAATTTGAATATTTAGTCATTTGTTGTGATTTTTTATTACCACTAAAGTTTGACTAAATAATCGGCAAACAGTCTGGTACACTCTGGGTGGCCTGTTCGTTAATTTTTCGTAGCTTATTTTTTAATGACTTTATAAATTTATTTTTATTCATAAGGTTATACGTGGCAATTTTCAGTTTACGTTAACGGAAAACAATTAGAAATTCTTTATGGAATACCAGCTTTTTATTTCTATATATGCAATTTTTTGGTTTGACCTTTGAAGAGTCTCAGGATAATTTGAGAGGTTCGGGTGCATATCTATAGAAAATGGTTACTATAGCGCTGTATGTGGACGTTTAGTTGGGGGTTTGTATGAGTTTGTATCATCCCAGTTTCGAGCGGGAAAACTGTGGATTCGGCCTGATTGCCCAGATGGATGGTGAAGCAAGCCATCGCATCGTGCGTACAGCAATTCACGGGCTAGATCGAATGAAACATCGAGGTGGGATCGCCGCAGATGGACGCACCGGCGATGGTTGCGGCTTGCTGATGCAGATGCCCACCAGTTTTTTTGAGGCAATTGCCGCAGAATCCGACTGGCACCTTAGCCGTAAGTTTGCGGTGGGCATGCTGTTTCTGAGCCAGGATGACGCCCGTGCCACCACGGCAAAATACATCACGGAACGAGAACTCGAAAAAGAAACACTCAGCATAGCAGGGTGGCGGCAGGTTCCGGTAAACAGCGACATTTTGGGTGAGATTGGTAAAGCCAGCATGCCACAAATATGGCAGGTGTTAATCAATGCACCGGTAGGTTGGCGCACGGAAGATGTGGAGCGGCGCCTTTACATGGCTCGGCGCCGCATAGAACAACAACTACTGGATGACCCTGATTTTTATGTGGCCAGTTTATCCGGCCAGGTGATTGTTTATAAAGGGTTGATGATGCCGGCAGATTTACCGGCATTTTATTCCGATTTGGCCGACATGCGTTTACAAAGCGCCATCTGCCTGTTCCACCAGCGGTTTTCCACCAATACCTCCCCCAAGTGGCCATTGGCTCAGCCCTTTCGCTACCTGGCGCACAATGGTGAAATCAATACCATTACCGGCAATCGCCAATGGGCCCGCGCTCGCGCATACAAATTCAACTCGCCGTTGTTGCCCGATTTGCAACAGGCGGCGCCGTTTGTCAATGAAACCGGCTCCGACTCTTCCTCGCTGGACAACATGCTGGAGATGCTGCTGGCCGGCGGCATGGACTTATACCGTGCCATGCGGCTGTTGATCCCGCCTGCCTGGCAAAGCAATCCGGAAATGGATGATGAACTCAAGGCCTTTTACGACTTTAACTCCATGCACATGGAGCCTTGGGACGGCCCGGCCGGGATTGTGATGACAGACGGCCGCCACGCTGCCTGCGCCGTAGACAGAAATGGCCTGCGCCCGTCCCGTTACGTGATAACCAAGGACCGCATTCTGACCCTGTCTTCAGAAGTGGGCATTTGGGACTATGCGCCGGATGAAGTGACGGAAAAAGGCCGGGTAGGCCCCGGGGAGTTACTGGTGCTGGATACGGTTCGCGGCCGTCTGTACCAATCGTTTGAAATTGACAACGACCTCAAGCGCCGCCACCCCTATAAAGAATGGATGACGAAAAACAGCCGGACCCTGGTACCCGCGGAAAGGGTAGAGGAGTCACAGCTGGGCGTGAGCGAATTTGATGCGGCCACCCTGCTCACTTACCAAAAAATGTTTGCCTACACCCGGGAAGAGATGGAACAGGTCATCTGGGTGCTGGCCAGTAAAGGAGAAGAAGCCATCGGCTCCATGGGTGATGATACGCCCATGGCGGTATTGTCCCGCAAACAACGCACGCTCTACGATTATTTCCGGCAAAAATTTGCCCAGGTGACCAACCCGCCCATTGATCCGCTACGTGAAAAACACGTGATGTCACTGGCCACCTGCATCGGTAAAGAGCAAAACCTGTTTAATGAAACCACCGGCCATGCCTATCGGGTAATGTTTAATTCGCCGGTATTGTTATACAGCGATTTTCACCAGTTGCTGGCCCTTGACAGCACCTACTACCGGGCAAACGTGATAGATCTGTCCTACGCGCCGGCAGAAGGCCTGGAAAACGCCATAAAACGCATTACCAACAAAGCGGAAAAACTGGCTCGCAGTGGCACCACACTGGTGGTGCTGTCTGATCGCAACATCAGCAAAGACGCCCTGATCATTCCCATGGCCATGGCCGTAGGGTCTGTGCAGCAGATGCTGGTTGCCAAGAGCCTGCGCTGCGACACCAACATCATTGTGGAAACCGGCAGCGTGCGCGACCCGCACCACTTTGCCGTACTGCTGGGCTTTGGTGCCACCGCCATTTACCCCTATCTGGTGTACGAAACCATCGCCCAACTGGCCAAACAACGCCAGCAGCAGGAAGTGATTACCGCCATGCTCAACTACCGTTATGGTATTGAAAAGGGGCTGCGGAAAATCATTTCCAAAATGGGCATTTCAACCGTTGCCTCGTACCGCTGCAGCCAGTTGTTTGAAGCCGTGGGACTGGCGGATGAAGTCATTGACCAGTGCTTTAAAGGGGTGGTCAGCCGCATTCAGGGGGTGGGTTTTACCGGCATAGAAGCCGATGTGAAGCAGCGCACCAAAGCCGCTTTTCGCCCTCACCAGAATGTGGCCCAGGGCGGACTGCTCAAGTATGTTGAAGGCGGTGAATATCATGCCTTCAACCCGGATGTGGTCAACACCCTGCAAACGGCACTGAAAGAGCAGGATTACGCCAAGTACAAACAATTTGCCAAATTGGTGGATGAGCGGCCGGTGACCACCTTCCGCGATTTGATGACCATTCAAGGCCAGCAGCCGGCGGTTTCGCTCGATGCCGTCGAGCCGGATAAAAACCTCTATCCGCGTTTTGACACCGCTGCCATGAGTATTGGCGCCCTTAGCCCTGAAGCCCATGAAGCGCTGGCCATTGCCATGAACCGCCTTGGCGGACGCTCCAACTCCGGGGAAGGGGGTGAAGATCCGCGCCGCTTCAACACCGAGCGCAACTCGGCCATCAAACAGATTGCCTCCGGCCGTTTTGGGGTAACAGCCCACTACCTGATTAATGCCGACGTGTTGCAAATCAAGGTGGCTCAGGGCGCCAAGCCCGGTGAAGGCGGCCAGTTACCGGGGCATAAAGTCAGTGTGGAAATTGCCACACTGCGTTACGCCCGTCCCGGTGTGACACTGATTTCACCGCCACCGCATCATGACATCTACTCCATTGAAGACTTGGCGCAGCTGATTTTCGATCTGAAGCAAATTAACCCCAAAGCCATGGTGTCAGTCAAACTGGTATCCGAACCGGGGATTGGCACCATTGCCACCGGGGTGGCCAAAGCCTATGCCGACATGATCACCGTTGCCGGTTATGACGGCGGCACCGGCGCCAGCCCGCTGACCTCGGTGAAATATGCCGGCAGTCCTTGGGAACTGGGTCTGTCAGAGGTGCATCAGTCTCTGGTGCAAAACGGCCTGCGCCATAAAATCCGCCTGCAGGTGGACGGTGGTCTTAAAACCGGTACCGACGTGATTAAAGCCGCCCTGCTGGGCGCCGAAAGCTTCGGTTTCGGCACCGTGCCCATGATTGCCCTAGGTTGCCGTTATCTGCGGATATGCCATCTGAACAACTGTGCCACCGGTGTGGCCACACAAGATCCCACACTGCGTGAAAAACACTTCCACGGCTTGCCTGAGCGGGTGATGACCTACTTCCAGTTTGTGGCGGAAGAAGTGCGGGAATGGATGGCCAAACTGGGGGTTACCCGTTTTGAGGAGCTGGTAGGCCATGCAGAATGGCTGCAACTGCTGCCTGGCGAAACCGACAAACAGCAGGGGCTGGATTTATCGCCCATTTTGTACCGGCCAGCAGTCAGCAGTGCTACCGCCCTCACCTGGCAGGAGCTCAATGACCCTGCCGATAAAGGCGTACTCAACCAAGAGTTGCTGTCCAAATGCGGCGCACTGGTGGACAAGGGCGAAAAATTTGACGCCTGTTTTGCCATCAACAACACCGATCGCTCCGTAGGCGCGGCGTTATCCGGCCATATTGCCGGCAAGTGGGGACGAAAAGGTTGCCCGCAGCCCATTCAGGTGCACTTCAACGGTAGCGCCGGACAGAGCTTTGGCGTCTGGAACAGCCCTGGACTTGAGCTGTCCTTGTGCGGGGATGCCAATGATTACGTGGGCAAAGGGATGTCCGGCGGCAAGCTGAGCATCTATCCGCCTCACGGCAGCCCGTTCAAGTCTGAACGCAGCGCCATCATCGGCAACACCTGTCTTTATGGTGCCACCGGTGGCCAGCTGTTTGCGGCCGGTCGCGCCGGCGAACGCTTCGCCGTTCGCAACTCCGGTGCATTGGCGGTGGTAGAAGGCTTGGGTGACAACGGCTGTGAATACATGACCGGCGGCATTGTGGTGGTACTGGGCACCACCGGCGTTAACTTCGGTGCGGGCATGACCGGTGGTTTTGCCTATGTGTTCGATCAGTTTGGCCGTTTCGGTCGCCGGGTCAACCCGGAAATGGTCGAGCTGATGAAAGTGGATGCCCCCATCCACCAACAGCACCTTAAAGGCCTGATTGAACAGCATGTGGCAGAAACCGGCAGCGAACATGCCAAAGCCATTCTGCATGACTTTGAGAACTGGCTGGACTGTTTCGTACTAGTGAAACCCAAGAATATTGCAGCGGCGGATCTGCTAAAAACACAGACACCCAGCCCTGAACTGGCGGTAAATGCGGGGTAATGAGTCAATGAGTAACAATTTTCAATTTATCGAAGTGGACCGCGTTGATCCGGACAAACAGCCCGTAGCCTTGCGTAAGGCGCAGTTTATCGAGATCTACCAGCCATTTACCCAGGCACAGGTCAACCAGCAGGCTGACCGCTGTCTGGATTGCGGCAATCCCTACTGTGAGTGGCGCTGCCCGCTCCATAACTACATTCCCAACTGGCTCAAGCTGGTGAAAGAGGGACGGATTATGGAAGCGGCCGATTTGGCCCATGAAACCAACACCCTGCCGGAAGTTTGTGGCCGGGTGTGTCCCCAGGACAGGTTGTGTGAAGGCTCTTGCACCCTCAATGCCGAATTTGGTGCCGTGACCATTGGCAATGTGGAAAAATTCATTGCCGATACGGCCATTGCCCAAGGCTGGCGACCGGACATGAGCGGCGTAACGCCGCGCCCGGAGCGGGTGGCCATTATCGGTGCCGGCCCTGCCGGTCTGGGCTGTGCTGACATTCTGGCAAGGAATGGGGTCAAGGCGGTGGTGTATGACCGTTATCAGCAGATTGGCGGTTTGCTCACCTATGGCATTCCGGCCTTCAAGCTGGATAAAGCCGTCATGAATACCCGCCGCCAGGTGATGGAAGGCATGGGCATCGAGTTCCGCCTGGGCGTTAATGTGGGTCAGGATATTGCCTTCAGCACGTTGCTGGAGGAGTACGATGCCGTGTTCCTTGGCATGGGCACTTACAGTGCCATGAAAGCCGGCCTGCCCGGTGAAGATGCCAGCGGCGTCATCCAGGCATTGCCTTATCTGATTGCCAATACCCGCCAGCTGCTGGGTGAAACGGCATCAGCCCAGCAACCCTATATCGACCTGAAAGGCCAGAAGGTGGTGGTACTCGGCGGGGGTGATACGGCCATGGACTGCGTGCGCACCGCCGTGCGCCAGGGCGCGGCAAGTGTTACCTGCGCCTATCGCCGGGATGAAGCCAACATGCCGGGCTCCCGCCGTGAAGTCAAAAACGCCCGTGAAGAAGGAGTGGCGTTTTTATTCAACCGCCAGCCTACCGCCATCAAAACCGACAATGGCAAAGTGGTGGGCATTGAATTTGTGGAAACACAACTGGGTGAAGCTGACAGCAGTGGCCGGCGGCGACCGGAACCCATTCCCGGCAGCGAACAACTGCTGGCCGCGGATGCGGTGATTATCGCCTTTGGTTTTCAGCCAAGCCCTGCCCCCTGGTTTGCCGAGCACGGCATTGAAGTGGATGAATGGCAACGGGTGAAAGCCCCCAAAGACAGCGATACCCCATTTCAAACCACCCATCCCAAAGTGTTTGCCGGTGGCGACATGGTGCGGGGGTCGGATCTGGTGGTAACCGCCATTGCCGAAGGCCGGGAAGCCGCCAAGGGCATATTGAACTTCTTCGATTAAGCATTTTAAAGATTGCTTCTCCTATTGCGCATCCTGGGCTTGCCCTGATGCGCATTTTTTTGTGGCAGCCAAATTCACTATGGTATATTGAGCCGGTTTTCCGTCACTGAATTGATAAGGGTTATCCATGAAAATTGGGATTATCGGCGCCATGGAGCCGGAAGTTGCTCACCTGATTGCTGAACTGCAAGCCCCCCACAGCGTTACCATTGGCTCGGTAGAATTTGTCAGCGGTCGCCTGGGCGGTAAAGAGGTGGTGATCACCCGTTCAGGCATTGGCAAAGTGGCTGCGGCCATGGCCACCAGCTTGCTGATTGAAAAATTTGCTGTTGATGCCGTTATCAATACAGGCTCAGCCGGTGGTTTTGTGGACAGCCTGGAAATTGGCGATATCGTGATTTCCAGCGAGCTGCGTTACCACGATGTGGACGTGACCGCATTTGGCTATGAAATCGGCCAGATGGCCCAGCAACCTGCCGCCTTTGTTGCCGAGCCCAAATTGGTCAACGCCGCCCAACAGGCCATTGTGGGCTTAGGAGAGGTAAAAGCAGTATGCGGACTCATTTGCACCGGTGACAGCTTTATTTGCGATCCACAGCGCACAGCCGTCATGCGCCAGCATTTCCCCGCAATGGCCGCCTGCGAAATGGAAGGTGCCGCCATTGCCCAGGTGTGTCATCAGTTCAACGTGCCCTTTGTGGTGATCCGTTCCTTGTCTGACAATGCCAACAACAATTCCCCTGTCGATTTTGATGCTTATCTGGTAAAAGCCGGCAAGCATTCGGCACTGATGGTGATTGGCATGTTGCATCACCTCTGAGATTGCCATGCCCGGCACCTTTATTGACACCCTATGGCAACAAGATGGCGAACTGTTGCGCCATTTTGCCACCATGCTGCTGCCGCTACTGGCCATAAAGGTGCTGCCGTTACCAGCACAACTGCAGCCCCTGCGCTGGCAGGGCAAGTTGGCAACGGCGCTGGCAGCCAAAGTGTTGCATCTACACCGCCCCCAGCAACAGCAATCCCTTGCCGGCGTTTTGTCGTTGTTGCTTCTGGTGCTGCCTTTTTGGATCATCAGCGCCCTGCTGCTTTATATGGCTGCCTATCCCTGGTTTTTTGAAATGCTCATTCTTTACCTGTGTTTGCAGGACATGGGACTACTGGGTACAGCCTCGGCCATTCAAAAAGCGCTGCAACAACATGACAAGCCGCTGGCCCGGCAGTTACTGAGTCCTTGGGTGCCATGGGACACCACAGAGTTGTCGGAAACCGGCATGGTGAAAGCCACCATTGAACTGCTGGTAACCATGCCCGCATACCGGCTGCTGGGCACCCTGCTGGCCTATCTGCTGCTGGGAGCACCACTGGCGTTGTTGTTGGCCATGTTGTGGCAGCTGCAGCTTAGCTGGTGGCCCCAGTCCCCCCGCTTTAGCCAGTTTTCCAAAATCCTGGGCTGGCTGAATTACGGTTTGTTCTGGGTCCCTTTAAAGCTATGGCGCCTGTCACTGGCATTTTATGGGGGATTTCGCCGCAGTGCGGGAACAGAATGTCAAACAACCCATCCGGCGTTACGGGGCCACCAGCAACTGTGCGCCGCCAGTGCTGCCATGCTGCAGATTGAACTGGGCGGCCCGCAAAAATATGATGGCAACAAAGTCAGGCTGCAACGCCACTGTTTTGGCCCCTTGCCATCGGCCCGGGATATTAACCGAGCACAACAGCTGGTAAATGCTACACTGGCTTTCTGGCTGATCCTGCTCAGCGCCATACCGTTGCTGTGGGTGGGGCTACGCTGGTTTCACACCCTGTCATGATTGTTACTATTTCACTGCACCCCAGGAGGTTTTGTGCTGGAACAAATGCCCATATCACTCACCACACCGGCACTGCTGTTTCCGGCCATTTCATTGCTGTTACTGGCCTATACCAACCGTTTTTTTTCACTGGCGGCATTAATCCGCAATTTAAGTGCCAGCGACAAGCCCATTGCCAGTGAGCAACTTAAAAACCTGCGCCGGCGGATTGTGATCATCAAGCGCATGCAGGAAGCCGGGGTTTCCAGCTTTGCCTTGTGCGTACTGTGCATGATCCTTATCTATCTTGGCTTTCATCAAAGCGGCTCACTGGTCTTTGGCGGAAGCCTGTTGTTACTGCTGCATTCGTTGATTTTGTCAGTGATTGAAATTCGCATTTCAGTGGATGCGCTCAATATCCATCTACAGCAAATGGATGAACATTAAGCCGTTATGGCCGTCTTATTGTCCAGGTTAACGTCAATGGCGGTGTCATTGACGCCTGGTTACATTTCTGCGCCATCAGCGGCTTGATTAGCATCCTGACACAGGGCATTATGCCCGTGATTTGAAAGGGGCTTGCCCTTTCTGTGCTGCGGCGCATGCACCATAGCCGTGCCGCCGCAATATGACGTTATGCCGCACCCAGTGTTACATTCCCCAAAAAAGAGAAATATAGTTTGCGTTATCTGTGGTTAGTTTTCGTTTTCATGTCTCTTCCGCTGTCGGCGAATAACAGCGAAATGCCGGCGGAGCAACAGATGGCCATGAGTTATCTCAAGGCATACACCAACCACAACTACCCAAAGCTGGCAACATTCTATAACCGTGACAGCGTGTTTGTGGATGTGACCGCCGGCCGCAGCTACACCGGCAGGCGCCATATCATTGAATTTCTGGAACGTGCCCATCGGGGAGTCCTGGAATATGACTTCAATATCGAGCACATGTTCAACTCCGGCGCATTGGTGGTCATGATAGGCAACTACCACTTCAAAGGGCCGGGGGAACAGTTTGGCAAACCGGGGAAAATCATTGATATTGCCGTTCCCGGCGTGACCACCCTCAAGCTGGATTTGCTCAATCACCGGGTAAGCAAGCATCAGGATTTTATCGATTATCAAACCATGACGGATCAACTGGCGGCCCAGTAACCGGCCATTGTTCGTGGGGGGAACTCCCCTGCCCAATCACTGTCCCACAAGAAAGAGAATGAATGGTGCCCAAACCTGACTCGCAGGTGGGCGCTGCATCTGTAATTGAGGTACGTATGGGGCATTTTTCAGCCATGAGTGCAGCCGCGCTGTGTTTGCTATACAGCAACATGGCTGCCGCATCACTTAAAACGGCTGCAACACCAGCATCCCCATTGGCAGAGCCGCCAATGGTGCTTTCCTATGCAGTGCAACCGGTCAGTCATTTCAATCAGGCCCTGGCCAAAGCCCAACGGCAACAAGCGGCCTGGAGCCAGGATCCCCGACAGATAAGCCGGCAGTATTCCGGCCAGGGCTTTCAGTTGGTTGACGCCAAACAATACAAAGGACAGATGATCACTTACAGCATCAAGGCGCCCCACCCGGGGCATCCGCAAATGTTGCTGATTTTGTCACTGGGAAAACAGCAGGGCCACTGGGCTCTGGATAAAGCCTGCTTGAGTTGGCGCTGTGCCAGCGATGACTTTTTCGGCACCAACCACTGTAAAACGGTGCCCGTGCCCCGGTAATTCCCATTAAAAAAGGGCCGAAAGGCCCTTTTCATTCGGGTTTAACCGCGCGTCAGGCCACGGTCACTTTGGCAAACTTGCGCTTGCCCACCTGGAATACGGCCTCGGTGCCGGCGTCATAATGCTGTTTGGCATCATCCACCCGCTCACCATCCATTTTCACGGCGCCCTGTTTAATCATGCGCAGGGCTTCGGAGGTGGAAGCCACCAGACCGGCGTCTTTGAGCAGGTTTGCCACGGCAATGCCTTCAGCCCCTGCAGTCAGGGTGATTTCATCGATATTGTCAGGCAAGGCGCCTTTCTGGAAACGGGCAATAAATGCCTGATGGGCCGCTTCGGCTGCCGCCTCATCGTGGAATCTGGCAATAATCTCTTTGGCCAGCAGAATTTTGATGTCCCGAGGATTGGCGCCATTGGCCACATCTTGCTTGAACTGCTCGATTTCCGTAAGCGGACGGAATGACAGCAGCTCGAAATAACGCCACATCAGCTCATCGGAGATGGACATCAGTTTGCCGAACATTTCGTCCGGGGCTTCACTCACCCCGATGTAGTTACCGGCAGACTTGGACATTTTCTTAACGCCATCAAGCCCTTCAAGCAGCGGCATCATGATGACGGTCTGCGGTTTTTGCCCTTCGGCTTTTTGCAGCTCACGGCCCATCAGCAAGTTGAATTTCTGATCGGTACCGCCCAGTTCCACATCCGCCTGCAATGCCACTGAATCATAACCCTGCAGCAGCGGATACATGAACTCATGAATGGCAATCGACTGCCCAGAGGCATAACGTTTTTTGAAGTCGTCACGCTCCATCATGCGGGCCACGGTCTGGCGCGAAGCCAAACGCAGCATGCCGGCAGCACCCAAATCCCCCAACCAGCTGGAGTTGAATACGATGCGGGTTTTGGCCGGGTCGAGGATCTTATACACCTGTTCCTTGTAGGTTTCCGCATTGGCCAGTACCTGTTCCCGGGTCAGTGGCGGACGGGTGGTGTTCTTGCCGCTTGGGTCCCCCACCATGCCGGTGAAATCCCCGATGAGGAAAATGACTTCATGTCCGAGTTCCTGGAAAGTGCGTAGCTTGTTCAGGATAACGGTATGCCCAAGATGGATATCCGGTGCGGTAGGATCGGCCCCCAACTTGATTTTCAGTGGACGTCCTTCTTTCAGTTTTTCAACCAGATCAGCTTCTAGCAGGATCTCTTCCGTGCCGCGCTTAATCTCCGCCATTACCTGCGCTAAATCAGCCATTTTGCCAACAACTCCCAAGGCTCTTCAAAATCAAAGAGACTTATGTTACTTGTTAGCCAGCCTAATTTAAAGTGTGTAAACTGGCGCATAATGCCCAAGTGTGACGATTTGGTACCGGAGTCGATGGCAAAACTTATAACACTATTCAGATTACTGCCCAAAAAACACCAGATTTTGCTCGGCATGCTCGCTGTTTTCAGCTTACTGATTTTATTTTTACCCCTGGAAGATGCAAGCGCTTCACGTCACACCACCAGCAAACCGGCGGTACGTTATGAGGTGCCGCTGGCATTTCGCACGCCCGAAGCACCGCTTGCCCAAGGCGTGTCAGAAAGCGGTGTGCCCGAAGATTCAGAAGCCATGGCTGAGGCCATTACCCAACAACTTGCCAATGAAACCCAGCAGGCACTGGAACCCCAAACCGACCGTCAGGCCGGCAATCTGGCAGAGCTGGAGCATTACGAGATAAAAAAGGGTGACACCCTGGCAGCGGTTTTTAACCGGGCCAAGCTCAGTGCCCGAGAGGTCTATGACATCAGCCAATTGGCCTTGGCCAAACAGCACCTTATCCGCATTATGCCCGGGGAGTCTTTAGCCATTGGCAAGAATGCCGATGGCACGCTACAAGAACTTCGCTATCAGATTGATGCCATTTCCACCCTCATCATCAGTAAAATCGCTGGGGAATATCAGGCGCAAATCACCCATAAAAGCGTGGAAAAACGCCAACAGTTCGTTGCCACCCAGATAAAAAATAATTTCTGGAATGCCGGCATCAATGCCGGGCTCACACCGGCGCAAATCATGCAACTGGCGACCATTTTCGGCTGGGATGTGGATTTTGCCCTGGATATTCGGGCCAATGACAGCTTTGCCCTTATTTACGAGCAGGAATATGCCGACGGTGAGTTTTTGCGCAACGGCAACATTCTGGCGGCGGAATTTGTCAATCAGGGACAACGTTACACCGCGGTGCGTTATACCGACGGCAAGTATTATTCTGCCGACGGGCGCAGCATGCGCAAGGCCTTTTTACGCTCACCGGTGGATTTTAAATATGTCAGCTCCAACTTTAATCCCAAGCGTCTGCACCCGGTAACCGGGCTGGTACGCCCCCACCGGGGAGTTGACTACGTAGCCGCCATCGGCACGCCCATCAAGTCTGCCGGAGCAGGTCGTGTCATTGAAGCCAGTTATAACAAGTACAATGGCAACTATGTGTTCATCAAGCACAATGAAACCTACACCACCAAATACCTGCACCTGAACAAACGCAAAGTGAAACGGGGCGAGGTGGTCAAACAGGGGCAGATTATCGGCACACTGGGCCGTACCGGCCGGGTGACCGGTGCCCACCTGCACTATGAATTTATCGTCAATGGCGTGCACCGCAATCCCAGAACCGTCAACCTGCCCAAGGCATTACCCATTGCCAACAAAGAAAAACATGCATTTATGGCCATTAGCGAACAGTTAATGGCTGCAATTGCCCACAACCAACAGATACGAATTGCCAGACAATAACGGGAACCACAGATGAAAACCGCTTATTACATAGGACTGATGTCAGGCACCAGCATGGATGGCGTAGACGCTGCACTGGTGGATTTTTCCAGTGGCAGGCCCCAGCTGCTTGCCCATCATTCAGAAGATTATCCGACACATTTATACAAAGGGCTGCAACGCTTGTGTCAGCCGGAGCGGGATGAAATCAACCGCTTGGGGCGGCTGGACCGTACCGTGGGTAAAATTTTCGCCGTTGCGGTCAATCAGTTGTTGCAAAAAGCCAAACTGCAGGCCGCTGACATCTGTGCCATTGGCAGCCACGGGCAAACCGTGCGCCATATGCCCAGCCTGGAAACGGGCTTCACCCTGCAAATCGGCGATCCCAACACCATTGCGGTAGACACGGGAATTGACGTGATTGGCGACTTTCGCCGCAAAGACATTGCCCTGGGTGGCCAGGGAGCCCCTTTGGTACCGGCATTTCATCAGCAGATATTTGCCAAGCCTGGCCACAGCCGCATCATTCTGAATATCGGCGGTATTGGCAATATCACTTTTCTGCCGGGGGATGGTAGCCAAGTGCTAGGCTTTGACACCGGCCCCGGCAACACATTGGTGGACGCCTGGATCCAGCATGTAAAGCAGGTATCGTTTGATGACAAGGGATTATGGGCTGCCAGTGGCACCACCCATCTCCAGCTGCTGCAACAATTGCTGTCTCATCCCTACTTTGCCCAGTCCTACCCCAAAAGTACCGGGCGGGAGCTGTTCAATCAGGCCTGGCTAACCCAACAGTTGTCCGAATTCGGCCAAATCCCGGAAGAGGATATTCAGTCCACCTTGCTGGATCTCAGTTGCCATACCATGGCAACTGAGATCCAAGCCCTGTGCGACCACGGGGAGATTTACGCCTGCGGCGGCGGCGCGTTCAATACCACCTTATTGCAGCGCTTGCAGCAGTTGTTGCCCCGCCATACCCTGCACACCACAACCGCGCTGGGCATCGACCCCAAATGGGTGGAGAGCATTGCTTTTGCCTGGTTGGCCATGCGGCACCAACACGGTTTACCGGCCAATTTACCTGCGGTAACCGGTGCTCGCCGAGAAGCCGTGCTGGGTGCCAGATTTCCGGCAAAATAGCGCTGCTGGCGCTTTATCATCCCCGGTGGCGGTGATAGCATTCGCCCCATCAACAGCTGACAGGACACAATGCAGTGAATACTGAAACACCCGTAAAAAAGATGGCCCAGATGTCGCCGGAAAAACGCTTTGATTATCTGATTGAGCAAGTGCGCCAACACCAGGAGTTATGGGTACTGCATGACGCCCATGGCTGTGTCATGTTAACCACCGACGATGAAGACTGCATTCCGGTGTGGCCCAGCGAAACTGCCGCCAAAGAATGGGCCAAAGATGACTGGCAGGACTGCCAGCCGCTGGCCATCAGCCTGCAGGACTGGCAAGAGCGCTGGACCGATGGCATGGCTGATGATGATCTGCTGGTAGCCGTATTCCCGTTACTGGATGATTTGGGCGTGGTTGTTCCCCCTTACGAATTTGACCATAGCCTGTCACCCAAAAAATCCCATTAACCCGGTCTGCATGACGACGCAGGCTGTAGCAAGCACACAGGATGTAACAAGGCATGACGCAAACAATGCAACACCCACCCCTGCCCAAACGGCTTGTGCTTATCATGCTGGGGTATGCCGCGCTGTCGCTGTGGGGATTATGGTCAGGCACCGGCGTAATGCTGGCGCTGCTGAGCATCTTGATGCTGCTGGCTATCAGTATCCGTCATAAAGCCGGATTATGGCTGCTGCGCGGCTACGCCATTACCGCGCTGGCGGCCAGCACCACGCTGCCTTACCTGCTGCAACAAAATCCGGCGCTGTATCAGCAACTTCAGCATTCGGGGCTGTGGCCTTATCTGCAACACATCCCGGGCTGGTTGAGCATCAGCGTGTTAATTGTGCTGTCCATGCTGCAGCTGTGGCTGGTGTTCACGGCCAAGGTATCGGCATTTTTTCAGCGCAATGTGAACTTCAATCTCATGCAATAATCCGTGGTAGCAAAACGTCGCGGGCATGACACCCACAAAAAAACCGCCATATGGCGGTTTTTTATTACAGCGCCGTGGCGCCGATGTTTAAACAGAAAAACTGGCACCGCAACCACAGGTGGTTTTGGCGTTAGGATTTTTCACAAAGAAACGGGAGCCTTCCAACCCTGAGGTGTAATCCACTTCACCCCCTACCAGATACTGCAGGCTCATGGGATCAACCACCAGTTGCACCCCTTGTTTCTCTACGGTCAAATCCCCGTCATTGATTTTTTCATCAAAGGTGAAACCGTACTGAAATCCTGAACAGCCGCCCCCAGTTACATAAACCCGCAGTTTAAGTGCACTGTTTTGTTCTTCTTCCAGCAAAGCTTTCACTTTTGCAGCTGCCGCATCGGTAAAGCGGATGGGCATAGCTTCAGCTTGTTCAGTCATTACTACCTCTTACATCTGATTGCTGCGACGAATTATCCAATACCTGAGTTGTTTGTTCAAGTATTATGCCGGGGTCTTTTTCCCCGGTTAACAACTCGGGCACACTATAACTTTGTTCAGTTTCGCCACCTTTGCTGCGCCGGCTTGCCGGTACCACAACTTTGGCAGAAATACGTTGTAATTCAAATGATTCAGGAAGAGAAACATCCGCTTCCAGCACCTGAAAATATTTAAAACTAAAATTGAATTTACCTTTGCCTATCAGGGAATCAAGGCTGATTTCGGTTTCTTTGCCGTCCTGCAATCCCTGAAAGGTCACCTCAGCACGCCCTTTTAGCGATTGCTTGCGTTTTTGTAACTGGGTCAGAATCAACCGTAACCGATAACTGTTGGCCGACAGGCCAGTTTGTAGCTCCACACCATTAATGGCCACCCCATCCACATTGTTTTCCGGTGCCATAATGCTGCGGTAAAATGCCAGCTCCCGCTCCAAACCCTGCTGCTTTTGATGTTGCCTGGCAAACATCTCCTGCATCTCTTTATTGGACTCCTTTGCCAACTGTAATTCAAGATTGCGGCTGGCCAATATTTGTGACTGGCTGGTCAATTCAGCTTTTAATTGATTGATCTTGTTGATATTGGGCTTGTTGGCAATCGGGCTGTTATCTTCCCACAGGGAAAAAGACAGCGCCCCGGCAACAAACGCCACCAACAGCAGCGACAACAAATACAGCGAGGAGGGACGGATCCGCCGTTCAAACCATTGCAAACGCAGTAACCAGCGCGGATATTTTACCATTCCCTGCAGCCTTTATATTTGAGTGTATGTAAAAAGATGTCACCGATGCCCGGCGGCCTTTCCCGCTCGTTGGGTTGAGCCTCATTCATTACGCCCCGGGTTTTACCCCAGTTTCAGCCGCCTCAGCACTTTTTTTACTCTCCAAGGATTGTTGCAACAGCGCAGAGTATAACGGGCGTCCTCCCAAAGCCTGGGCA
Organism: Shewanella mytili; assembly: GCF_046765975.1. NCBI lineage: Bacteria > Pseudomonadati > Pseudomonadota > Gammaproteobacteria > Alteromonadales > Shewanellaceae > Shewanella > Shewanella mytili. The sequence goes on from NZ_JBKOUD010000004.1 coordinate 236,319, forward strand.
ATGAAAGTGGCGCCAAGGCAGGTTGCCAGCAGCGGCAGGATCAGCTGGTAGTTGTCGGTCATTTCCACGACCAGTACGATACCGGTAACCGGGGCGCGCACGGTGGCGGCAAATAACGCCCCCATGCCCGCTACCGCATAAACGCCGGGTTCGGCCACCAAATCAGGAAACAAACCAGCGGCAATACTGCCATAAGCCAGCCCCAACAAGGTACCCAAAGCCAACATGGGCGCAAAAATGCCCCCTGGCGCACCGGAGGCAAAACACCCCAGCGTGGTCAGCATTCTGAGGGCAAACAGTAACACCATCACCGCCCAGGCCATAGGTTCCCGTACAAAATCGGTGATCAATGCAATGCCGCTGCCGGCAATATTGGGCACATAAAGCTGCAACAAGGCAAAAACGCCACCAAATAAAGCGCCGGTACAGGTCACCCGCAGCAGACGGTTTTGATGGTAGCCTTTGAACATTGCCGTGGCTTTTAATATCCAGCGGTTAAAATAAATGCCCACAATGCCAAACACGATGCCCAAGACAACAAACAGCCATAACGAGGCCAATGGCGGCACCTGAAATGTGGGAATGTCCATTACCGCCTCCTGGCCCTGGAAATAACGCATCACGATGGTCGCCATCAGGGTGGCTAACGTGATGCATTTAAAGGAGGTAAAGTTGTAACGAAACTGCGGCCGCATCTCTTCCACAATGAACAAAATGCCCGCCAAAGGCGCATTGAATGCCGCCGCCAGCCCCGCCGCGGCCCCGGCCGCTGTCAATACATGGGGGGCAAATTGGAAACGTTTGGCACCTTCGGCGCACATGCGCCCTACCGCGCCGCCAATCTGTACCGAGGGGCCTTCACGCCCCAACACCATGCCTGAGCTGATGGCGCAAACACCCGCCACAAACTTGACCGGCAACACCCGCCACCAACGAATGTCATGCAAGCCATCCAAGGCCCCTTCTACATGGGGGATGCCACTTCCGGAGGTTTCCGGGGCGATTCTGGCCGTCAACCAAAACCCCAGCGCCGCCACCACGGCACCGGCCATAATCACCAGCAATGCGCTAAGCCATAATGGCAGGCCCCAATCGTCAAAATAATGGATGCGATAATCCGCCATGAAATGGATGGCCATTTCAAACATGGAAACCACCAGTCCGGTAATCGCCCCTACAAGCGCGGATAACGCCAGCAATACCAAGTAGTCCGGATTGGCCGTAAAGTAGTTGGAACTTAGACGTAATCTGAGGTGGTTTCCGGGGCGGAAATGGAAGTCTGGAAACTTGGGCATGGAGTTAGGTACTTTCGTTATAATTAATGAGCCGAAACCGGAACCACACAGGGATGGTGCTGCCGGCTAATGCTAAGGGATCTGTCGTGATTTCTCCATTTTTTTATGTCCGGTCAGGGCATTTTTATGATGCAAGCGGCCTGGATTTACAAGTTCACGACCCAAAACATCCGGTTATCCGCCACATTGGCCCCATCACTTGCAACCGCGGCTGTCAGGATGCGGGCGCAGTTCAACTTTCTATGATTTTCCGAGCATTGATCGTTTTCAAGATCCGGGGCTTCTGCTATAGTTCCGCCTCAGCCAAATACCTTATAACCTGTGTGCCACTGCGGCACTCCCTACACGGAAACAAGGCTGATGAACCAATTCCAGGGATCTCACATCCTGTCTGTTAACCAGTTAGATCTGGACGCCATTAACACCATTTTTGAAGTTGCCAAACGCATGACACCTTATGCGCTCAGGGAAAAACGCACCCGAGTGCTGGACGGCGCCATTTTGGGTAACCTGTTTTTTGAACCCAGCACCCGTACCCGCGTCAGCTTTGGCTGTGCCTTTGACTTGCTGGGCGGGCGCGTTGCCGAAACCGTCGGCATGGCCAACTCCTCCTTGTCCAAAGGGGAATCCCTGTACGATACCGCGCGGGTGCTGTCCAGCTATTCGGATGTGATTGCCATGCGTCACCCCCAGTCATATGCGGTAAAAGAGTTTGCCCAAGGCTCCCGGGTGCCGGTGATTAACGGGGGAGATGGTGCCAATGAACACCCCACCCAAGCCCTGCTTGACCTGTTCACCATCAAAAAAGAGCTGAACAGTAACGGCCTGACCATTAATGGCATGCACATTGCCATGGTGGGAGACTTGAAGTTTGGCCGCACGGTGCACTCTTTGTCGCGCCTGCTGTGCATGTACAAAAACATCAGTTTCACCCTGATATCACCCAAAGAGCTGGCGATGCCGGACTCTGTGATCGCCGACATTGAAAATGCCGGTCATCACGTCACAATTACCGAACAATTGGAAGGTAATTTACACGATGCTGATATTCTGTATCTGACTCGGATCCAGGAGGAGCGCTTCCCATCACAGGAAGAAGCTGACAAGTATCGGGGTAAATTCCGCCTGAACAGCGCCATTTACACCAACAACTGTAAGTCCAACACCGTTATCATGCACCCGCTGCCAAGGGATTCCCGGGCGCAGGCCAATGAACTGGATAACGATCTGAACAACCATCCCTCTCTGGCGATTTTCCGTCAGGCAGACAATGGTCTGTTGATCCGCATGGCGCTGTTTGCCCTGACACTCGGGGTGGACAATCAACTGGAAAAATACGAGTGTCCGGTCAACTGGTATTCACGCAAGGCCGACAGATAAGACGGCCGTTAACTGTAAGGAAATAATATGACCCGTTCTGAAGACCTGTTTGAACAGGCCAAGCAAACCATTCCCGGTGGCGTTAACTCGCCGGTGCGCGCCTTCAATGGCGTGGGCGGCACGCCCCCATTTATCGACAAAGCCGACGGTGCCTATATTTATGACGTGGATGGCAAGGCTTATGTGGATTACGTGGGCTCCTGGGGACCGATGATCCTGGGTCATAATCATCCGAAAATCCGCGAAGCCGTGCTTCAGGCGGTGGACAACGGCTTATCTTTCGGCGCCCCTACCGCACTGGAAGTGGAAATGGCCCAGAAAGTGATTGAGATGGTGCCCTCCATAGAACAGGTGCGCATGGTAAGCTCCGGCACCGAAGCCACCATGAGTGCCATTCGTCTGGCCAGAGGCTATACCAACCGCGATAAAATCCTGAAATTTGAAGGCTGTTATCACGGCCATGCCGACTGCTTGCTGGTAAAGGCCGGCTCCGGCGCCCTGACCATGGGTCAGCCCAGCTCACCCGGCATTCCCGCGGATTTTGCCAAACACACACTGACTGCCGAGTACAACAACCTGGACTCGGTTCAAGCCCTGTTTGAACAGTATCCTGATGAGATTGCCTGCATTATCGTGGAGCCCGTTGCCGGCAACATGAACTGTGTTCCGCCCGTTGACGGCTTTTTACAAGGGCTGCGGGCCATTTGCGATCAATACAACGCACTGTTGATTATTGATGAAGTGATGACAGGTTTCCGTGTTGCCAGAAATGGTGCCCAGGGCCACTATGGCGTTACCCCGGATCTGACCACATTGGGCAAGGTTATCGGTGGTGGCATGCCGGTTGGCGCCTTTGGCGGCCGCAAGGAAGTCATGCAATACATTGCGCCTACAGGCCCTGTGTATCAGGCAGGAACCCTCTCCGGCAACCCTATTGCCATGAGTGCAGGCCTGGCGCAGTTAGAAGCATTGTGCGAACCCGGCATTTATGAAGCCCTGGCAGAAAAAACCAAACGGGTAGCAGAAGGCCTCAAAGCCGCCGCCGCCAAACACGGTATTTCATTGGCAGTCAATTACGTGGGGGGCATGTTCGGCATCTTCTTCACCGATGCACCAGCCGTCACCTGTTTCTCTCAGGTCACCAAATGCAATGTGGCACAGTTTGGTGAGTTTTATCATGGCATGCTTGATGAGGGCGTGTACTTGGCACCCAGCGCCTTTGAGGCGGGCTTCCTGTCGCTGGCACACGGCGACAAAGAGATTGAAGCTACACTGGCAGCTGCCGATAAAGTCTTTGGCAACATGAAAGACGCACAAAAGTAATATCGACAATTAAAACAGGCGGGATACCGGTAACACACTGGCATCCCGCTTTTTTATTGTGGCTGTTTTCCCTTTCCATGTTCGCAATTCACCAGCGCTGGTTATTCCATCAGTCATCACCCACAACAATGCTATTAATATTTGTTTGATAAAAATTTAATAAAAAAATAATAAAGTTCAGATTTCATCCTTTTATATTCATAAATGCATTTATCCATTTATTTATTAACAACCACTTTTAAACGCTTTGCTAAATTTCAAAGCATTACCACTTAACAATAGTTATTTTAGTTAACTAACCATCATTAATAACATTGAGATCTTAATTCCAATAAATTTACCTGCACTTTACACAAACTTACATATCAATATAAAGTCATGATACTTTTTGATTAAAGAGTTGCCTGTCTATATTTCGCACTACCAATGAGCAACACGGCACCAAAAATTCAAATGCTTTTAAAAGGGTTGTTAAGAATAGCAGGCTAAACACTACATTTTAATTGTTTCATTTTGTTCGCATGTTTTAAAAAAACGCCTGTATTTTTTAGCCGTTACGCTTTTAACATTAATTCAATGGTTACAGCCATAAGAATTAACAGTTACAGAGGGAATCTGGGGGTGACACTCAATTATTTCAACTGGAATAGCAATTCAAAAAACATGGTTATTTAAAAAATAATTTAGCTGTTAAGGATTTACATGAGCGTTAATCATTATAAGTTTCACCCGCCGAAGAATTTTTCAGGTGTTATTGCCGGTGCGTTGGTGTGTGGCCTGTTTCCTACCTATGCCTGTGCCGATTTTAGTGTGACATCCTCTTTGAAAGGTCTTTACGAAAGTAGCGTTTATAGTGTCGACTACAACAAAGACGGCAAATTGGATCTCTTTTTACAAGGCACCCCCGGAAGTCCTAAAGAGAATTATTTATATCGAGGAGATGGCGCCGGCGGCTTCACGCTGGATAATTCAACACTAGCGGCATATACCTATACAGGCAATGAGTACTTGGCTTGGGGAGACATGGATAATGACGGTAATGTGGATATGTTCATCGCCCATGATAAAGTTGAAATACTCCAGCATGGCGGCACAAAATTTTCAACATTCCTGCCCGTTAGTGATGCCTCCACATTTAAACGCGCCAAATTTTTCATTGCCGACTTTGACAACAATGGTGCTGCGGACATTTTAGCAACGCCAAGTGCCCAACACCCGACAATCTTCTTCAATCAGGACAATGCAACATCTTTTAACCCTGTTAATTTCAGTGAACCCCTCGATATAAAAAATGCGTTATCAACTGCTGCCGGAGATTATGATGAGGATGGCGACCTGGACATTGCGGTATTTGGTCAATACGTAACAAGTCAACAGTGTTTTGCTGGTGGCACATTTGGCCCGGATGGCAAACAGGAACAGATATGTTTTGATTCTAGTCACGCTCCCCGTTCCGCCATGTTTAGAAATGACGGCGATAGCTTTACAAAAGTAGAGATTGGTTTTGGCGAAAGTCTTTATGCTCAACAATCCATCTGGCTGGATGTTGATAATGACGGTGATATAGATCTTGTCGTTTTTAACTCAACCTCAAATGGTAAAAAGATAAAAACATACCGTAACACCCGAGGCACACTGTCGCTCATTGATGACATAAACCTCTCCTCCAGTTTCTCCATTAGATCATGGGCCTGGTTCGACCATGATAACGATGGCGATTTGGATGTGCTGTTGATGCCAAACAATGGAGCAAAGGATTTACCGTTAATTTACAACAATGACGGCTCCGGCAAATTTACCGACTCCCACATTGCGCTGGTAGCATATGATCAGGGGATGATTGCCCTAGGGGATTTTAACCGGGATGGCAAAACCGATTTTGTCATGACGGGGGACGGCAACCGGGGAACGCCCACCGGACGCACGGAAATCTTCCTGAACACCACTGATAACGACAATACTGCACCCACAACACCCACCCATCTCAGCTTTACACCGACCAGTGATGATGGCGGACGCCTTAGCTGGTCTGCTGCCACCGATGACAACACCCCACAGCCGGGCCTGACCTATAACCTTGCCATTGGAACCACCCCGGATGCCCAGGATGTACTGAGTGCCGAGGCGAATTTGACCACCGGCGCGCGCTATACCGTGGAGCCCGGCAACAGTGGCTGGGGAACCTTTCATGACATCAAGGGCTTAACCAACGGCAAAACCTATTACTGGAAGGTACAAGCCGTGGATGGTGCCTATATGGCCTCCCCGTTTGCCTCCGGCTCTTTTGTGATGAGCACCAATGCCGCCCCGAAATTTGCCCATGACAACATCAGTGTCAACATGCGGGAAAACAGCGCTGCGGTTGAAATTCCCCTGGCCCAATTGGCGGCATCCGATACAGACTCAAGCGATACGCTGACCTGGTCACAAGGCGGCACCGCGCCGCAAAAAGGGACGCTTTCCATTCAAGGCAGTGCTGCCGCCGGCAATGACAAAACCCCGCAGGTGGCCACCTACACCCCCACTCCCAATGCCACGGGGGAAGACACCTTTACCATTGCCGTGAGTGACGGCAAAGAGACCGATACCCTGACCGTCTCGGTTAATATCTATAATGTGGTCCCGCAACTGGAAGATACCACATTCACCGTGGCTGAAAATGCCTCTAACGGTACGGTGGTTGGCACCATCACCCCCACAGGGGACACCAATGGCCTGACGTTCTCCATCAACGACCACGATAAATATTTCTATGACGTGTTCGCCGTCAATCGGCAAACCGGCGAAATCACCATCGCCCATGCTGACAAGCTGGATTATGAAACCCACAAAAGCTATTTCTGCCACGTGGGCGTGGATGATGAAGATACCCCGCCACTGGATGCAGCGGAAACGTCTGCCACAATCACCATTAACGTCACGGATGTGAATGATGCCCCCAGCGCGGTGGGTGGCACCGCCATGGCCACCGAAGACACCGCCTATACCCTGAGCATTGCCGATTTTAACTACCATGATGCCGATGGCGATGGCTTGGCTAACATCCGCATTGAAAGCCTGCCCAGTAATGGCAGCCTGTTACTCAATGGCAACAGGGTCTCGCCCGGCCAGGAAATTACCGCCGGCGACATCACGCGGGGAGCCTTGAAGTTCATCCCTGCCGACAACGCCCACGGCGATACCTACAGCCTGTTCTCTTTTAGCGTCAGTGACGGCACCGATTACAGTGACTTGTCCGGGACGGTCAGCATCAATGTGGCGCCCATAAATGACGCGCCCACGGTCAGTGGCGGCACCATCACGGTGCTGGAAGACAACACACAGGTACTGACACTGGCCGATATCGGCTATCAGGATGTGGACGGCGACAGTTTGGTCAAACTGCGAATTGACGGCCTGCCTACAAAAGGGCAATTGCGGTTGAACGGCCAGCCCGTAAGCCGTATGCAGGAGATTGGCGCCGCTGAGCTCGCGGCCGGCCAGCTGACGTTTACGCCGGCAAAAGATGCCAATGGTGATGATTACGACCGTTTTTATGTAAGCGCTACCGATGGCACCGATTACAGTGCACAAGTCGCCCACATTGGGGTGAATGTGACCCCGCAAAATGATGCGCCAACCGCCACTGATGCAACCCTGACGGTGATAGAAGACACCCCGTATGCCCTGACCCTGCAAAATGTGGGATATCACGATGTGGATGAGGAGCCCTTGGCAGCCATCCGCATTGAAAGCCTGCCTGCGGCCGGAACACTTTCGTTGAACGGGCAGCCGGTCACGGCCATGCAGGAAATCGCCGCCTCGGCACTGCAACAAGGTGAGCTGAGCTTCACCCCGGCCGACAACGCCAATGGTGATGACTATGCCCATTTCACCTTGCGCGTAACTGATGGCAGCGTCTATGCCACATCCAGCAATACGCTCCGCATCAATGTCACCGCCGTCAATGACCTGCCCACGGCCAAAGCCAGCGGCGAGGCCTTGCCGGATGCCCTGCAGTTTGTGGAAGATACCCCGGCAGATTTCGATTTGAGCGGGATCCGTTTTGAAGATCCGGACAGTCTGCTTACCATCACGCTAGGGCTTTCTGCCGGCCGCTTTGACACCCCGGCAGACGGCAGTCACGTAGGTGACGGTGTCACGGTGACACAAGCAGCACCCGATACCATCGTGCTTCGCGGCAAGCCTGATGACATCAACCTTTATTTGCAAACGCCCCGGCACCTGCGTTACCTGCCAGAGCAGGACATGGCCGGCGAGGATGTAGGGCAATTGGCCATTGTGATGGATGATGGTGCCGTGGATGGCATTGTTCGTTTGGCCCCCATCGCCCTGGACATCCAGCCGCAAAATGATGCCCCCACCGCCAGTGGCAGCACCGCCGCTGCCGTGGAAGATACGGCCTACACCCTGAAACTGTCAGACTTTGGTTATCAGGATGTGGAAGGCGATAACCTGTCCAGCGTGCGCATTGACAGCTTACCCCGCAATGGGCAATTGTGGCTTGATGGCAACCTTGTGGTACAAGGACAGGAAATTACCGCCGCGGCC